>JBFEYG010000032.1:0-14121 GCA_041562275.1 Sulfurimonadaceae bacterium
GTTATCAAGATGAATATCGATACGGATACGCAGTGGGCGACATGGGAAGGTACTAAAGACTACTACGAGAAATATAAAGACTATATGCAAGGCCAGATCGGAAATCCTGAGGGTGAAGACAAACCGAATAAGAAATATTACGATCCTCGTAAGTGGTTGCGTGCAGGACAAGAGACACTTGTCGCGCGTGTTATGACGGCGTTCAAAGATCTTAATGCTTTAGATCGCAACTAAACCTTTTTCTCTCTTCTCTTCACAGCTTTGGCTGTGAAGCTTTTCCTTTTTCTGTTGATACTGTTTATCTTATAACTTTTTATATGCCTTTACCCTACTTTGCTTTACCAAAAATATTTGCTCTTTTCTTCAATAAATCATCTTAATTTAAAATAATAATACATTTCGTTTATTATTTTATATGTCTATTGAAGAAATAAGTCTATATTGTTTTGGATATTAAAGAGTTTCTTGTTAAATCAAATAAGAGGAATCAACATGTATATCAAAAAATCAATCGTCGCAGGAATCCTTGTGATTGTCTGTTCTGTCGCAGTTGCCTCTGACACCCCTCCCGAAAAATCCCATGGGATAAAGTATCCGATTGGCTGGCAAAACTGGTCAGCCATCGCTGTTTCACACAGAACTGATAATAATACATCAAGGGTCATTCTTGGAAATGAAGTTGCCGTAAATGCAGCACGCTCTGGAAAAAACAATCCTTGGCCTGACGGAGCAATTTTGGGAAAAGTTGTGTGGAAGGACAGTGATCTTGAAAATTGGAAAGCAGCAACAGCACCAGGTAAATTTGTCCACGCCGAGTTTATGTTCAAAGACTCAAAAAAATATTCTTCTACACATGGTTGGGGTTGGGCACGTTGGATCGGCTTAGATCAAAAACCTTTTAATAAAGGGACGCAAGTGTGTACATCATGCCATACGCCAGTAAAAAATCGAGATTGGACATTTACAGATCCGGCAGTATTTCCAGTATTGAAATAAGCCAGCAGTCGCTTATTCTTCGTTATCCTTTTTTGTCGGTGACGCAAGGTTTTCTTTCTTAAACTCACCAATCTCATAAAAATGCTGCTTTAACAAAGTAGTTGCATTTCGTGCGCGTTTATACAGATTAAACCCGCCAAAATGCCCACATCGGTCTTTGACATACAGATAGATGATGTCTAACTCATGTGAGATGATGATCGCGGGATTGCACTTGGTATCGGGTTCAAGCTCGACATAATACTCCTTACACAGATTGATGATGAAGGGCTCATCCAGAGCAACCCCGTCTATACTGCGCTTGATCTCTATCTCATGCTTCGAGAGAGCTTTAAACTCATATCTGAACTTTGTCTCTTTAGCGAATGTGGAAGCTCCGCTATAGCTGCGTCCTTGATAGATATAGTATAGTTCTCTGATGATCTTCTTTGAAAGCTCCTCATAGCTGTTGCCATAACACAAAACACTAAGAAGTAGAAACAGAGCGGTCTTCTTCATCTCTGCTTGCTTCGCAGGTGCTCATACCTTTTAAACATGGTCTTGTTTCCGCTGACTCCGCCGGTATGGATATACAGTATCTTGCCTTCATCCTCACTCAGGTTAGCAAGCATCTCCATCCAGGTCTTGGGTGCATAGATAAGGTCAAATGTTATGCCTGTCTCGGATTCAAGTTCCTGATGTATCTGCAGGTACTCTGTGTAGGGTTTGGCAAACTTGCGTTTTTTATCACTTGGAAAGATCTTCGGGTAAGGCCCTTGTGAGAGTCTTTGCCACTGCTTCTGTTGATAAGCCTCATCACCTACCAATACAGAAGTAAACAGTGTGATATCATCATCCAGTGCGGCTTGAAGATAGAGTGCTGTCGTCCCTGTTCCGCTTGGCAGGACTATGGACAGCTTTTCTATCCCCTCGGTCTTCTTCCACGCATTGATCTCATCGGCAAGCTTGGAGATTCCCTCATTTGCGATCTCATCTGCGCCGCCTTGTGAGATTACCAGGGTCTTCTCTTCTTCTATCGATTTCAAGGATTCTGCCGTCTGCTCATACTCATCATGCGTGACCTCATGCAGTATCATTCCTTCTGCTATAGCCTGTGCCAGGTTTCCATCAAGATCCTCTTTCAGGTGTGACGAAAGGGTCTTGGTATAGTAGTGGAACTTCCATCCTTTGGCTTTGCACAGACAGGCGATGGAGAGCATGGCATTGGACTGGGAACCGCCGTAAGAGATTATAGTGTTATAGGTTTGGAAAGGGGTTTGGATTAGGGTGTATAGTTTTCGGTATTTGTTACCTGAGAGGCAGGGATGAAGAAGATCATCCCGTTTGATATAGAAGGTTCTGCCTTTGAACTGAACCTTGTCAATCCGAGAAGGCAGAGAGATAGTCATCACTATTTAGCAAAAGTGATCGTCGCTTTTTTCTTAAGCTCTTCCATCTTCGCTTGCATCTGCTCTTTGAAGGCTTCGACTTTAAGCTTCTGTTCGATAAAACCTTTTACCTCGTCAAAAGAAAGGTTCTTTGCATCTTGCTTGTCTGTTACAAGAATCACATGATAACCGAACTGAGATTTCACAGGTGTTTTAGACACTTCGCCTTTTTTCATAGCGAAAGCAGCATCGTTAAACGCAGGTACCATCTGTCCCTGACCGAAGAAACCAAGATCTCCGCCCTTAGGTCCGCTTGGGCCTGTTGACTTCGTTTTTGCAAGCTCTGCAAACTTGGCATTCAAAGCACCGTCTTTAAGAGAACCGATCTCTTTGATAATCGCTTTTGCTTCATCTTCCGTCTTTACCAGGATATGGCTTGCACGAACTTTTGATTTTTCAGTAAACTCTTCAGGGTTTGCTTTGTAATAGGCTTTGATATCTTTTTCATTGACTTTGACCTTGTCAAATTGACGTTTTTCCCATACTTTTGAAGCAAGCTGGACTTTTACACGTTCCATTACGTTTGCAAGTTCGTTTTTGTATTCTGTACTTTCTAAGACACCCTCTTTTTTTGCATCCGCATAGATCAGCTCTTGCGAGATAAGACCGTCGATGACACGCTGGCTGATCTCCGCTTTTTTATCATCAGGAAGCTGGTCAAAACGGCCTTGCGTTCCTTGCATCAATACTTCCTGGATCTGTGTGTCTGTGATGTTCTTACCGTTTACTGTGACCACTGTAGCTGCGTACACGGCACTTGCGGCTGCGATCGCCAAAACAATCTTCTTCATTTTTTTCCTTGTGTTTTTTTAAATTTTTATTTATTCTCTATTAAAGCGATTAATTATACAGAAGAAGGCTTAATAAGCATTTAATGGGCTTCTAGTTTATCTCTAAATCCAAATGCTGTTTCAATACCTGCTCGAGTTTTGTACGATCCAGCGGTTTAGGAAGATGCTCATCCAGTCCGGCAGCGATGATACGTTCTCTGTCTCCTGAAAGTCCGTGTGCCGTAAGCGCTATGATAGGAGTATGTTCTCTGCTGTCACGCTTGTCGATCTCTTTGATCAGACGCGTTGCCGTTATCCCGTCCATCACCGGCATATCGATATCCATGAAGACCAGATCAAACTTCTTCTCTTTGTCATAGACATCGACAGCTTCTTTTCCATTTACTACGGTACGTACCTTAAGCTTGTATTGTGAGAGCAGGGTCTCGATCAATTTTAGATTGATAGGGTTGTCTTCTGCCACAAGTATAGTAAGGTCCAGCAGTGACTTTTTAGGTTTTTTCGGTTTTAGGTTCACACGTTTAAGAAGCTCTGGCGGTACTTTTTTCCATATGACATTGAGTGTATCATAGATCTTGTGGGGCAAAAGCGGCTTCATCAAGATGTCATCGACCTCATCGATGACTGTCTCAAACTTCTCTTCATGAAAAGGGTTGATTACCGGTATGATCTGCAGGTTTCTGTAGGTCGTCTTGATCGATTTAATCCGCGAATGTGAAAGATGGTCCGTAACGATGAACACAGCGTCGCAGTTCTTGAGTTCTTTGTTGGCCAGTCCGTCGATCTCTATCACTTCTACGCCGAAATGGTCCAGATACTCTTTTAAAAGCTTGGAATACAAGACCGTATAGTAATCCTCAGCCCATATTGCCATGCGAGAACCCTTAACGAACTCAAAGACATTCTCATCGCTACTTTTATGCTCGAGCGAAAAGCTGAAACGGCTCCCCTTGCCGACTTCTGTAGCCAGTTTCAGTTTGCTTCCCATCATGTCTGTAAGTTTGAAACAGACGGAGAGTCCCACACCCAGACCGTCTTTTCCTTTGCTCTGGTTGTCTTTGGCCGAAGCAAAAGGCCGTATGATAGTAGACAGACGGTTCTGATCGATACCGACGCCCGTGTCTGTGACAGAATACTCGACAAGGGTCTCGCCTTTTTTGCCAATGTCATTTGCACGTATCTCTACGTAGACCTGTCCTTTTTTTCCGGTGTATTTGATGGCGTTCTCGATCAGGTTGCGCAGGACTTTTTTCAGCTTGTCGATATCCGCGTTCAGCTCTTTTGGCAAAAGCGGATCGATATAGAAAAGCAGCTGTATCTCTTTCTCACGCGAACTCTCAGAGAACTCACTTGAAAAAGCTTCCATCACTTTGATAAGGTCGATATTATGTTCGTTCAGATGTATCTGACCGCTTTCGATCTGAGCCAGTTCCAGCAGGTTTTCAACATTATGCATCATGTTCTGAGCAGAGTGGGAGATCAGCTTGATATACTCTTTCTGGATTCGGTCGGTCTCTGTACGTCCCAACAGGTCCACAAATCCTATTATCCCATTCATCGGAGTCCTGAACTCATGCGACATAGAGGTAAGGAACTTCTTCTTGAACTCCTCGAAATAGGTCTGTGCCTGTTTCGCTTTTTCAATAGCGGAGATATCATCAAACTGGGCAATAAACAGACTTTTGCCTTCTGCTTCGACATCTTTTATCTTCACAGCGAAAAGGTTTTCTTTTCCCTCTTTATCGAGCATTTTGACCTTGTGATTTTCTTTGGGAGCCTTTAAGATTTCATACAGCCAGGAAAAAGACTTTTCACTCATTAGCAGTTCTTTTCCGGGAATAAAGAGTTCAGCAATATCCTTATGTTTTTTACGAAATATGTCTAATGATTTAAAAGGAAAATACTTAAAGAAAGCACTATTGACCCCAACTACCCCTATCTTCTTGTCGATGACCAGGACAATGGCACTTTCAAGTTCCAGTATCTCTTCTGTGAACTTGGTCATGCTTTGGGGTAAATGTTGTTTCAGTTCTTCCATTGCTTCACTTTGTGTGTCTTATCCGCATTATTTCTGAACGTGCGTGCCCAGATGTTTTTTCAGGACATATTCCAATTTCTCCCGTGTCAACGGCTTGGAGAGATAATCATCCAGTCCCTCTTCAAGGATATGTTCCCTATCCCCTTCCATTGCCAAGGCTGTCAAGGCGACGATCGGCATACGTGATGCCTGGGCCGGGCTTTTTTGTTGTTTGATCTCTTGCGTAGCCAAGATACCGTCTTTGATCGGCATATCGATATCCATAAAGACGATATCATATTCGTTAATCATACACAGATTAACAGCTTCTTCTCCATCGCTGGCTGTCGTCACCTGCAGGTTGTACTCTTGCAGAAGTATCTTTATAAGACGCTGGTTGATCAGATTGTCCTCTACGACCAAAGCCTTCAGTTTGGACCTGCTTGCTTGGGCTTCTTCCAAGACAGTTGCCGGCTTAGGCAGACGCAAAATCTTTGCCAGATGTTTGGCGATCTTGCTTGGCAGCATCGGCTTGACAAAGGTATGATCGATGATATGCGCCATCTTCGTCTGTACCTGTTCTCCCGGATTTATTACCAAGATAGTCTTGCCCCGCTTTTTAAACGTAGACAGCTTGAGCATCCAACCCGGCTTTTCTTGCGAGGCAACCAGGTATACCAGATCCGTATCCTGGTAGATCTTCTCATCGATCTGGTTCACCTTGATAACATTCATCGAGAAACTTCGCAGATACATAGTAAGCTGATTCGCATCTTCGACACGCGTCTCGTCCAAAAGTACGACCTTCGCCGTACAGTTTTGAACGACTTCGAAGGATTGTGCTTCGGAACAGGCGAAGCCCAAAGAAAATGTAAACGAGGAACCTCTGTCTATCTCGCTGTGTATCTTCAGGTCCCCGCCCATCATCTTGATCAGACCGTGTGAAAGACTCAGTCCGACACCCAGCCTGTTATCCGCCTGATCACCGGCGACAAATGGCTGTGTGATAAGAGCGATATGCTCTTTGAGTATCCCCTTGCCCGTGTCTTTGACCCCGAATCCGATACTGCAGGTCCCGTCATTGTTACGCTGAACAAGTTTGATCTCGACGATCACCTTGCCGCCGCGCTTGGTAAACTTGAGTGCATTGTTGATGAGATTGTTCAAGATCTGTTTGAGCTTACGCAGGTCACCCGTCATATATTTAGGCAGCTTCGGATCGATATAGAAGTAGGTCTGTATCCCTTTGTTACGTCCTTCTACCGCATGCAGCCTGGCAAGGTCTTCCATCTCGGAAATGGGGTTGAACTCAGCCTCGTTCAGTTTAAGACGTCCGCCCTGCATCTGTGCAAGATCAAGGAGACTTTCGATGTTAGCCATCAGGTTGCGTGCAGAGATATTGATCATCTGCAGATATTCGCTTTGCTGATGGTCTGCATTGTTCTTTTCCATCAGTTCGATAAAACCGAGGATACCGTTCATCGGCGTCCTGAACTCATGTCCGATGTTAGCCAAAAACTTGCTCTTGAGACGTTCGACTTCCTGAGTCTTCAAACGGGCTTCTTCAAGTTCAGAGATATCCTCCAACTCCAGCACATACAGGTCTTTTCCATTTTGACGGATCTTGCGTGCTTTTACCCGGCAAGGGACTTCAACCCCTTCCTTATCCTTCAAGACGACTCTGTATCCGTTTTCTTTGTGGATGCGGATATAATCCAGCCAAGATTTGTCGTACTCAGTGAAGACCTCTTCGCTCTCTTCGATAAAAAGCTCCCTAATACTCTCATGCTTGTGACGGAAGTCTTCGATATTGTCAAAATCAAACCGGGTGAAAAAAGCCTTGTTCGCACCTATCCAACCCTCATCCTTTGTAAAGAAAAGGATAGTATTGCTCTCAAGATCCAAGATCTCGTAAAACAGCTCTTTTGAGACATAACCGTCTTTCTCCATAGATGCCGTGATCGAGGCAGTCGGTGTTTTTGTCGTTATGCGAGAACTGAACCATGAAAAGAGTGAAGCCATATATTTTCCTTCTGAAAGCGCGCTGTCTTGTCAAATGTGTAAATGATAAAAAGTCATTCATTATCATATATTATAATTAAAAGGGAGTTGAAAATCCGCTGTTTCTGGCTGATTGAACTAAGTTTGCAGGTTAAGAGTTACACAGATACTCTTCGTTACAATAGCGCCCATGAAAAAAGCAACCAAAAAAGAGATCGAAGCTATCAAGGAAGAGTTCGTCAAACGCTATGACGAAGCCGTGACGGAACTGCACTATAGAAATGCCTTTGAGCTTGTCATCGCCGTTGCCCTCTCTGCGCAATGTACGGACAAGCGTGTCAATGTCATCACCCCTGCCCTCTTTGAGAAGTATCCCGACCCTGTCAGTCTGGGCAACGCGGACCTTGATGATGTGAAAGCCCTCATCAACACCTGCTCCTTTTTCAACAACAAGGCGAAGAACATCATCAAGATGGCGCAGCGAATCGTCGAAGTCTACGGCGGAGAAGTCCCCCTGGATGAAAAAGAGCTGGTCACGCTCGCCGGTGTCGGACAGAAGACCGCCCATGTCGTCATGATTGAATACACCCAGGCCAACCTGATGGCCGTTGACACCCATGTCTTCAGGGTCTCACACCGTCTGGGGCTGAGCGATGCCAAGACTGCCCTTAAGACTGAAGAGGAACTGGCCAAGAAGTTCAAGACCAATCTTCATCAGCTTCATCAGGGGATGGTCCTGTTTGGACGGTATATCTGTACGGCACAGAAGCCTAAGTGTGATACGGAGTGTTTTATGCAGGAATTTTGTAAAACAACTAAGTCGTTTAAGCCGTCTTAATCGACTTGAGCGTTTTATAAACTCTTTCACTTTATAAAAACTGCCATCGCTTGTTTTAAAGAAACATCGCTTTGCGACCACCAAGGCTTGTTTTGTAAAACGATGTAATAACTCCCTAAATATATTTTTCCATCTTTTTGAGCAGTTCTCTGCTACGCTTTTCATCTCCTATAGAGCCGATGCGGATGCCTATGGTTGCTTCTTCCTTGTCGTTATAATAGATATGCACCTTGATACTTTCCCCGTCATCGAGTTCACCGACAATGTCGGCATCTGTCTTTGTGTTTGTCACTGAGACCGTCTTGATCCCCTCTTCCTGAAAGGTATACAAGGAGACCTCATACAGATGGTAGATCGAGACGGGGTACGAGGCCTTGATCTCGCCTGAGATGTAGTAGCTTCCGCCTATAGCAGAAGCGGCACCTACGCCCAAAACCGTACAACCGCTGTGTAATATAATCAGCAGACTTCCTATAAATAATTTTAACCTCAACTGCACTCCTTTACGATCTCTTGTAAGGCACTGTAGACCCGTTCGACCGAGGCGATCTCGACTGACTCTCTTGAAGAGTGGGGATTGTAGATATTCGGGCCTATCGATGCGATATCCAGATGCGGTGCGTACTGTTTCAAGATGGCACATTCCAGACCTGCGTGTATAGCAGTGAAATCCGCTTTTTCGAAATGTCTTTGACACACTTCTTGAACACGGACGGCAAAAGGGTTGACTTCCGGTTTCCATGCAGGATAGGTCCCCTCGCTCTTGGCCATAAAGTCAAAAGCTCTGAAAAAGCAGACTGTTTCATCGACCAAGACCAAGAGTTCCTCGCTGTCCATCGAACGAGCGCTCAAGGAGACCTTCACCTCTTTCTCATTTGTCTCTATCAGAGCCAGGTTAATACTGTTTTGTACAATACCAAGTTTGGGATTAAACGCACGGACACCCTGGGCAAAGGCGTGGATCATCTCAATGATCTTGTGGCCTTGTGCGATCATCATCTTCTCTGGGTTATTAACCCTGTTTATCGTGATATTGCTAAGTTTTGTGTCGAGTATCACACCCGAGGGGACACTGACTACGGCTCTTGCACGTTTGGCTATGGAGTTTCTTCGCTCACCGCCCTCGATCTCGATAAGGTAGTGCGGTATATGCACTAGAAACGAGGCAAGTCTCTTGATGGCAGAGGGGATATTCTTATCTATATCCACACCTGAATGTCCTCCGGGAAGGTCATCCACTATGATCTCATAGCTGTCCACCTCTTCATCTATAGCAAGCCGATGCACTGCCTTTGTAGCGATAACATCCGAACCGCCGGCACAGCCTATGTAGACATGCCCCTCTTCTTCCGTATCAAGGTTGAGCATCAGTTTTTCTTTGATAGGAAGCTCTATCCCCTGCGCACCGATAAGACCGACCTCTTCATCAGCAGTGAAGAGACAGGAGATCGTTTTCTTCTCACTCATAAGAGCAAGCATCATCGCCATACCTATGCCGTTGTCCGCTCCAAGCGAACTGTTTCTAGCCTTCAAACGGCCTTCCTCTTCATAGAGTTCTAGGGAAGGTGCCTCGCCTATGCAGACCATATCATAATGTGCCTGCAGTATCAGTGTCGCATCGGAATGGGAGCAGAGGATGTTCCCTACTCTGTCCGTCTCTACCGTATAGCCATAGTCCTTGGCCTGCTTAATAATATACTCTTTTAGTCCCTGCGCCTGATGCGAACAGTGAGGAAGAGAACAGATCGTCTTAAACAGATCCATGACAAGACTCATAAGCTATCCTTTGGTATTATTTTTGCTTGTAAAACACAATAACGTATTTTGGAAACTTGCATGCAAAAGAGTATCATATTTTTAATTATTAGCCTTATAGCCTTCAGCGGTTGTCTAAACAAACGGGGTATCTCGGTAAGTTACTATAACGACTGCAGGGAGTATTATGACGCGCGCGGGTATTATCATGAGAAGTGTGACGAAAACCTCATCGAGTTTGCCGATGTCAAAGAAGGCACGATTGAGGCCTATAAGAGTGCTAAAAAAGCGGTCTTACATGAAGAGTATGTAGAACCGGAGCATAAGGTCGTCTGGTAGACCTCTTCTTTATTTTTTTGCGATAAAGGTCTCGAAGTTGACCCACTTGAAGATACTCTCGCAATGCGAAAACCCTGCATCCTTGAGCATCTGTCTGTTCTCTTCTTCGGTATAGGGGATAAGCACGTTTTCCAAAGCCTCACGTTTTTGTACGATCTCATACTCACTGTAGCCCTGTGCTTTTTTATAATCATAATAGGTGTCGATCATCTGTTTGTTCAGTGCCGTGTCTTTGGAGATGATCTTTTCGCTGAAGATGAACAGACCTCCCGGTTTTAAAGCATCGTATATCTTCTTTACCAGTTCTGCGCGCACGGGCGGACGGACAAACTGAAGGGTATAGTTGCTGCAGATTACGGCGGCTTCTTGATACTCATAGCTGAGGATATCGCCATGGTCTAGCTGTATCTTCGAATTGAAAGCATGCAGTTTTTTTGAAGCCTGCTCGAGCATCGCAGAGGAGTTGTCAATGCCCACAAGTTTGATAGCATGTTCCGACTTTCGTTCGATCTCCAAGAGCAGTGATGCCGTCGAGCAGCCCAGATCGTAAACACGCTCGCCTTCACCGATATTGATACTGGCAAAATGTGCCGTCAGTTTCATCGCTTCATCATAAAACGGAACCGAACGTGAGAGCATGTCGTCAAATACAACGGCAACCTCTTCATCAAACTCAAACTGTTTTTTTATCGGCTTGTCAAATACTTTATCTGTTTTCATCATGCGTTCTTTCTCTATGCTTTGCGAAATTATACTAAAAAAAAGCGCTGCTGGACGCAAGCTGATAAAATTGACCTATATCAAGACAGAGAATCAAAAGTTTGACTATACTTGTCTAAAAAAGAGAACAGATGAACTATCCTGACTTCTTCAACACTATCCCTGATATCAGACTACACGACCCGCTTTCTGATCTGTTAGGTACCTTCGAAAACGGAGAACTTACTATCTCCTACCTGGATGTATGCAAAGGCTCCGGACACAGCTGTCCGACTGTAGCCGGTGCCTACCTTATGTGCTATCATGCACTTCGCGTACTCTATCCGCATGGCTCGGCTGTTCGAGGAAAGATTTCTGTACAGTTTGCAGCCAAGATGGAAGAAGGAGTGACCGGGGTGGTCTCCAATGTCATCTCCTATATCACCGGAGCAACAGACAAGAGCGGTTTCAAAGGACTGAACGGAAACTTTATCCGCCACTCTTTGATGGCCTTCGAGCAGAAAACACCTTCTGTGCGTTTTACCCGCACAGACACCCAAGAGAGCCTTGATGTCTATTATACGCCCGATATCATAGGCACCGACCCCAGACAGATGCCCTTGATGCAGGCTATCATGCAAAACAGAGCCAGCGATGAAGAGAAAAAAGAGTTTGGCAGACTATGGCAGAAGCGGGTCAAGTCTATCATGATCGAGAACTTCGACAACCCTCAACTTATCCGTATCGAACCCGTATAGACCTTAGTATACGGGTTCGCCTAAGCCCTGTTTGTCAAACCACCACATCATCGCAAACATGATCCCCGGAGTCTTCGCCTTGGATTCATCCAATACAAACTGTTTCGCTTCCTTGACATCCAGATAGATGACTTCAATGTCTTCGACATGAATGCCGCCGCCTTCATGTGCCTTCATATCATCATCCACTTCACAATAGTAGAGAGTCTGATGGGCACCGGCAAAACCTACTGCGGTATAAAACGAACTAATACGTTCTATCTTTTCTAAAGGTACGTCATATCCGCACTCTTCATCGATCTCTTCTTTTGCGATCTGCTCCAGAGTATGCTCTTTGTCAACGATGCCGGCACACAGTTCATAGGTGAATCCGTCATCGTTCTTCAGATAGACAGGAGGGCGGAACTGCTTCACAAGGACAAAAGCTTCTTTTTGCATATGATAGATAAGTACAGCGACACTGTCATGGACCTCAACCATATCCCAGGCCTTTTGTGTCCCTTTTTGCTTATAATGCACCCGCTGCGTCTTAACGAACTGCGAATCTTTGCAGGTACCGATTGAGACATCTTCTATCATAAGATCACGCTGGCAAGACCCAGGAAACTAAAGAATCCGAGGACATCTGTCACGGTTGTCAGAAGTACCGTTGAGCCTACTGCCGGATCGACATCGATGCGTTTCAAGAACAGAGGTATCAAAGCACCGAAAAGTCCTGCCATCAAAAGATTAAAGATCATAGCCAAAGCGATGACAACTCCTAAAAGTTGAATATGAAACCAAAAATAGGCGATAAACCCTACGATGATCGCAAAGAGCAGACCGTTGAACAGCGCGACCAGGAACTCTTTGCGTATCGCCTCTTTTGCATTTTCAAAATCGATATCACCCAAAGCCATCTGACGGACCATGACGGTAAGGGTCTGCGTCCCCGCATTTCCACCCATGGAAGCGACAATAGGCATCAAGATCGCCAGCGGAATAAAGGCCGCAAGCGTCGCATCAAAGACACCGATGACGATGGAAGCCAAGATCGCTGTTATAAGATTGATCCCAAGCCAGGAAGCCCGTTTTTTAAAGACACCATAGAGTCTTTCTTCCTGCTCCGCGTCGTCATCGACCCCCGCCAGTTTATAGATCTGCTCTGTCGCTTTTTCTTCGATAACATCATAAATATCATCCGAGGTGATACGTCCGACAAGTTTTCCCTGCCAATCCACTACCGCCAAAACCGAAAGGTCGTACTGTTCAAACATCTTGGCGACTTCTTCTATCTCATCCGTCGCTTCTACCGAGAGAAAATGATATTCCTCTTCTGCCAGAACATCCTTGAAGGTCCGTTTGAAGTCCATGACGATAAGGTCTTCAAGTGATATACCTGCCAACAGACGCTGATTCTCATCCACCAAGAAAAGCTGGTAGATATTTTCCAGTTCGCCTTCTGCTTTGAGTCGGCGCAATCTGTCGATGGCCTCCTGTACGCTCTCTTCAAGCTTGGCATCAAAAAGCTCTGTCTGCATCCACGCACCCGCCTGGTCCTCTTCATACCGGCTTAGTTTGTCGATATCCTCTCTGTCCTCTTCATCCAGATGCGCGACAACTGCCTCAGACTTGTCTGCATCCAGATCACCGATATCCTGGACAAGGTCTGTTGCATCATCCGACTCAAGGTGTCCCAGTGCACCGGCAAGCACCTCTGTCGAAAGTGCTTCAAGAGCTTCATCCTTGATCTTCTCGGGAAGTTCGAGAAGTACGTCACCAAGTACATCATTCGGTATCTTTTCAAGCAGTGCTAAAAAGGCTTCTTTTGTCTCTTTTTTACGAACTTTTTTAAGCAGATAAGCGATATCACTCGGGTGTATATTACTCTCATCCGGATCTTGAAGATACAGCTCAAATGAGTGCATCATCTCATTAAATCGATGCATCAGCATCCTTGTTTAAAGGTTTAAATGTCTCTCGGTCAAAATAGTACACATTCTCATATGTTCCTGCAACTCTTATCTGTGTCTGGGCTTTTAAATGAAGTTCAACCGTCTTGTTGTATTCCTCTTTTAAGGCAGCAAAGGCTTGAAGTTTTTTACCCTTTAGTTTGTTGGTCGTGATACGGATCACACGGGCAGGATTACGGGCATGTCCGTTTTGATACAGACCAAAATGCAGGTGCGGTCCGGTGGAAAGGCCTGTAGTGCCCACATACCCGATCACCTGTCCTTTTTTGACATATTTTCCACGCTTCATCCCTTTTCTAAAGGCTCTTTGATGCGCGTAAAGCGTCATATATCCATCACTGTGCTGTATCTTGATAAGTTTTCCGTAACCTCGGGTATATCCGGCAAAGATCACGCGTCCGCTTCCCGCTGCCATAATAGGAGTCCCGGGACGCGCGGCATAATCGACACCGAGATGAGCGCGGTACTTTTTTAGGATCGGATGATAGCGCCGTGTCGTAAACCCAGAACTGACACGGGCATTTCGCACAGGGCGATCCAACATAAAC
>JBFEYG010000033.1:0-14041 GCA_041562275.1 Sulfurimonadaceae bacterium
TATTGTTCACGTTAATAAACCATATTAATTCCTTCAGGTTGGTATATGTATACGATCAAAGACTTACACAAATATTCAAATCGCCTTAATGTCCTTTATGTTGAAGATGACGAGAACCTGAGAAATGAGACGACTTCTCTTTTTAAGATGTTCTTTAACAACCTCGATACTGCTGAGAATGGTGCACTTGGCTTGGAGGCCTTTAATAATAATTTTTATGATCTTGTCATCAGTGATGTCAATATGCCCAATATGAACGGCATCGAAATGTGCAAAAAGATCAAAGAGATCAATCCTGAACAAAAAACAGTGATCATCTCCGCACATGACGAGTCCCATATACTGATGGATCTTATCCGCACAGGGGCCAATGGTTTTATACTCAAACCGATGCAGTTGGATGAATTGGTCAATGCACTCTACCCTGTATGCAGAGATGCCTATACACAGATCATCAATCTCGAACTCATCGATGAACTCAATGCCAAAAACACCCAGCTTGAAAAACAGAACCGCGAGCTGAGAGTACAAGGGCATACTGTCGATACCAAACATTATCAGCTTGAGACGATCTTCCAAAACAAAGAAAACAAAGAAAACAAAGAAAACAAAGAAAATAAAACGACCATGAACGAAGAGGTGCCCCCAAAAGACACGCAGATCAAAACAGAAGATGTCCCCTCTTTAGACGCTACGATTGTCGATGAGTATTTCGCGCAGGATGAAGATGAGGGAGTAGAGAACATACTGCTCTTGTCCGATCATTCTGCTGATCTGAGTGAGATATTTACCGAGATCCCTGAGATCATCTCCCGCTATGCAGACAGTTCAAATCCTGCGGAAATCCATAAGATCGTCGACAACTTGCACAAAGCATCTTCTATCCTAATCTATTATTCGCCTTATCTGGATCTCATCTCCTCAAGTTTCAGCGAGCTTGCGACGACTATGCAAACCCATATCGATGACTTTATTCAGATCTTGGATTCGGATTCGCAGAGTATCTTGATGTTATTCGATGCTGTAAGTTCCGATATAGAACGTTATATCGAACGGTTTTCTGTGGAGAGTCTGGCCATGAAGAACATCCATCATATCCATGAGCCGACTGCTTTGAGTATTCAGCAGATCATTACGATTATCGTTCCTCCGGCGGAAGACGAAGGAAATATGGATGATATTTTTGACTTTTAGGCCGAAAGCTCTTTTATCTTTTCCATGACCTGCTGTATGATCCAGTCCGGTGTCGAAGCGCCGGCACTGATACCGCACTCCTCTTTCCCGACAAACCATGACGCATCCAGGTCGTCCGGACCTTCAACAAGATAGGAGTCTTTACAGTCCTCTTTGGAGATAGAGTGAAGTTGTTTGGTGTTAGACGAGTTCTTGCCGCCTATGACGATCATTACATCCGAGTCTTTCGAAAGCTTTCGTATCGCGTCTTGATTGTCAAAGGTCGCGTTACAGATCGTGTTAAAGACACGTACCTCTTTATGTGAACGTATCAGATGGTTGCAGACCTTCATAAACTCATCGACTTTACGCGTCGTCTGCGCTACGACCGCGATCTTCTCGCGGAAATGATGACCTTCAAGTTCTTCAACACTTTCAACTACAGTTGCCCCATTGTCTGCATAGGACATGACCCCTTTGATCTCGGGGTGTTGTGCATCGCCGAAAATAACGATGTCATATCCCTCTTTACTCATCTCTTCACAGATCTGCTGAGGCTTGGTCACGTAAGGACAGGTCGCATCGATCACATCAATATTTTTCTCATGCAGACTTGCCAGCTCGTTTTTAGGGATACCGTGGGTGCGGATAACCGCCTTATCGCCGGCTTTAAAGGTAGAGATATCTTCGACAAGCGAGACTTTGAAGTCTTCTTTGAGACGGTCGATCTCTTTTGAATTGTGAATAAGCGGACCGTAGGTCGCTGAACCTATGTTCTCTTCTGCGATCTTGATCGCACGTTTGACACCAAAACAAAACCCGTAATTTTCAGCTAATTTCACATGCATGTTAAACGTCCTTTAGTTCGACCTTCGTGATCTCTTGCAAGATATCGAAGAAGTTCGGAAACGAGGTCTGAATACAGTCGATATCCTCGATCTTCATCCCACATCGCAGGCCTGCTATAGCAAAACTCATGGCGATACGATGATCGCCATAAGAGTTGATAAGTGCGGGTTGGAGCATCCCACCTGTAACGGTGTATCCGTCTTCAAACTCTGTTGTCTTTATATCGCAATTTTTGAGGTTGTCCACTACCGAAGAGATCCTGTCACTCTCTTTGACACGCAGCTCCTCAGCGTTTCTGATCGTACTTGTACCTTCAGCACAGGCCATGGCGATAGACAGCGCCGGAAGCTCATCGATCAGCCATGAGATATTCTCTTCGACAGTGATCGCATTTAAAGGCGCATATTTGACATGGATATCACCGATAGGTTCATACTTCTCATCTTTAAGCTCATAGCGGATCTCTGCACCCATACGCTCCAAAGCCTTAAAGGCTTCAATACGTGTCGGATTGAAAGTCACACCCTCTATAACCACCGTTGCACCCGGAGTGATCGCAGCTGCAACTGCAAAGAAAAATGCAGATGAAGGATCAGCCGGGACACGGATATGAAGCGGTTCAAGCAGTCCTTTAAGTGGTTTGATCTTCGTGGTAAGACCATCGACTTCAAGTTCTGCACCCATACCTTTTAGCATACGTTCGGTATGATCACGGCTCAGTTCAGGCTCACGGTAAGAGCATTCTCCGTCTGCAGAAAGTGCTGCCAGTATCATGGCGGATTTGACTTGCGCCGATGCTACCTTGCTGACATAATCAAACGCTTTTAAAGAGCCCCCGCGAATGCTTAGCGGTGCCAGGTCTCCGTCTTCTCTTCCGTCCAGAAATGCACCGATGTCTTTTAAGGGCTTGGTCACCCTCTTCATCGGACGGCGTTTAAGATATTCATCACCTGTTAAGACAAAGTGTCCTTTTGCCGAAGCCAAAAGACCGCAGAAAAGACGCATTCCCGTTCCCGAGTTCCCGCAATCAAGAATATCAAAAGGCTCTTTGATCCCCTGTGAGCTGATACGGATAATCTTCCCGTCATCTTCGACCTTGGCACCCAGGTCTTTGACGATCTGTAAAGTATTAAGCGTATCTTCTGCACGCAAAAAGTTTTCTATGACCGACTCACCCTTGGCCAAGAGAGAGAACATTGCCGAACGGTGGGAGATAGACTTATCCGGTGCTATAGCATCGCATTGCAATGTGAAGCCTTCGTTCAAGGCGTAGATCGTAGCCGTTTTCATCGTAAAGAGATTCCCAGTTTATCATTGAGTGCTGCTAAGATCGAGTCCATTGACGAGGTGATATCCTCTTCTTCAAGTGTCTTCTGCTGGGACTGAAGCATAAAACGAAGCGTCAGACTCATCTGATCACCCAGTTCTTCACTTTCATAGGTGTCCACCGGATAAAAACGGACGACTTCTGGGCTTTGGGCTTCTTCGATCACAGCTCTAAGCTCTGCAAAGCTCAGAGACTTAGGGATCACGACAGAAAGGTCTCGATACGAGGCTTGGTATTTAGAATAGGCAGAAAATACTTCCAGAGCGTATTTCAATCCATCAAAATCGACCTCACACAGATAAGTATTATCCAGGTCATACTCTTTTTGAACACTTGGATGTACTTTAAAAAGTGTTCCGACCAGCTTTTCATCAATGATGATCTGTGCACTTTGATACGGATGAGCCAGTCCATGTTCTGGTTCGATCTGTCGAAGTTCAAAACTTCCGATGACATTGGATATCTTCTGTACGAAACTCTCAAAACCGATCGTATCAGGCTTACCGTGGTTGCCTATACTCTCGCTGTCTGCCTGACCCGAAAACACAAAAGCCATCTTGGTCGTCTCATTACGTTTATTATCAAAGACCGAGCCGACTTCAAAGAGTTTGACCTGCTTTCGTCCTGCCTTCGTGTTTGCACTAGCCGCTTCCAACAGACCGATAAGCAAAGTAGAACGAAGTGTGTCTAAAGTACCTGCTATTGGGTTAAGAAGCTCAAGTTCCTCATCCACCGTTTCGAAACCGAAATGCTCCAGTTTTGCTCTTTCATTAAAGACAAAATGAACGGACTCGTAAAACCCGCAATCTGCTGCGCATTGACGGTAATACTTACGCTTGGCAAAAAATGCACTGGCATCATTGGAGTGCACTTTTTCAGTAAAAGCATAAGGCTTGGATGGGATATTGTCGATACCGATCAATCTGACCACTTCTTCAACAATATCTTGTTCATGCGAAACATCATGTCTATACGGGGGAATCCCAACAACGATCTGACCCGCCTGAGACTTCAGCATAGAAAAACCGAGGTTCTTCAACAATTGCGTCACATGCGTCTTGTCCACATCCATACCGATGACAGCACTGATGTCATCAAGACTCATGTTTAAGACATTCTCTTCTCTGGCAGTACGCAGTTCGAGCGTACCGCCAAAAATAGTTGCATGGACATACGTAGTCAAAAGTTCCTGACAGTATTTTAATCCAAACTCCAGATTTGGCTCCGAACCGCGTGAAGTCCTGTAAAACAGAGGACCGTTCTCGATCTTATGTTCTGCCATCTTTCTTGAGATCGTATCCGGATTGATATAAGAGGCTTCGATCACGACGATCTCGTCTTCAGGTGTGACACGGGAACTGTCGTATTGGATAATACCGACCGTAGATGCCTTCTCTTTTCCTTTGGTGATCGTATAACCGTTCTCATCCACACTAAGCGTGATCTGTGCTTTTTCCTGTGACATCGGAAAAGCGTTGTAGCCATATGCCCGCAGGATCACGCCTGAACTGTATGTCGCATAAAACAAAAGTGCATCGATAGCCGACTTACACTCTTCTTCGATCATCGAAAGACGAAGACGCAGAAGCAGAGGCAATGTAAAGTTGTGCTGCTTGAAAGCCTTATACATAAGGTCGACGTCTGTCTGCTGCGTATGGCTCAGGTGTAAGATACGCCCGATCCCTACCTGCTTCTCTTCTACGATCTCTTTTTGACGCTCTTTAAGTTCAATATCGTAAGCAGCCGAGAGATCGCGTGCGACACCGTTGATACTCAGACAGTCTCCGCGGTTGGCTGTCAGTTCAAGCTCAATAAGTTCATCATTAAAGAAAGGGTTTTTGCAAAGTTCATTTCCAAGCTTGAGTTCACCAATACTCTCGTCAAGGATCATGATACCGTCTTCAAGTTTGGCAAGTCCCAGCTCAGTGGAAGAACAGATCATACCAACGCTTTCGACGCCGCGCAGTTGAACCGGTTTGATCTTCAGACCTCCCGGCAGTTCCGCTCCGATCGTCGCGACTGCTACATGGATATCTGCACGTACATTGGACGCACCGCATACGATTTGGCGTACCGAAGTACCGATATCCACCTGACATACATTCAGTTTGTCTGCATCCGGGTGCTTTTCGCAAGCGATGACCTTACCGATGACGATCTTTGGAGGCACAGAATAGACTTCGTGTCTGTCCACTTCAAGGCCGATCGCGTTAAATGTCTTGCACAGCTCTTCACCGCTTTTATCTTCAATGTCGATCCACTCGTTTAACCAGCTTTTTGTAATAATCATCTAAATTGCTCCAATAGTCTTACATCACCTTCAAACAGGGATCTCAGATCCGGGATCTGATGGATAAGCATAGCAAAACGCTCAATACCCAGACCAAAGGCATATCCGCTCACATCTTTATAGCCTACAGCCTTAAAGACATTCGGATCTACTATACCGCAGCCCAGGACTTCCAGCCAGCCTGTTTTCGAGCAGACGCGGCACCCTTCTCCACCGCAGAAGATACAGGAGATATCGACTTCGGCCGAAGGCTCTGTGAATGGAAAGAACGAAGGACGGAAACGTACATCGACGTCGCCGAACATATGGTGCAAAAACCCCTCTAGAATGAACTTCAAGTTTGCAAAAGAGACCTTTCCCTTCTCATCGACCAAGAGACCTTCGATCTGATGGAACATCGGTGTATGCGTGATGTCAAAATCTCGTCTGAACACCGAACCCGGAGCGATCATACGTATCGGAGGCTTGGCATTCATCATCGTACGTATCTGTACAGGAGAGGTGTGTGTACGCAAAAGCATCTCATCTTTAAAATAAAAAGTATCCTGCATATCTCTAGCCGGGTGATATTTAGGCAGGTTAAGCGCTTCAAAGTTATGAAAATCGTCTTCGACCATAGGTCCAGTCTCAACTGAGAAGTTAAGGTTTGAGAAATATTCGATAACTCTGTCCATCGTGTCCATTACAGGATGTGTAGCACCGCGTTCACTTCTGGGCGAGAAGAGTGATACATCAATACCTTCTGCTTTCATCGCTTCTTTAAGTGCTTCTGTCTCCAAAACGACTTTTTTCTCGTTTAACAACGCATTCAATCTTACTTTTTGTTCATTAAGCTCTTTGGCTATACGGGCCTTGTCTTCGTTCGCTGCATTTTTCATCTCGGCGAAGGCCTGTGTCAGTACGCCTTTTTTGCCAAATACTGCAATACGGATCTCTTCTATCGCTGAAGGAGAGTCGGCTGATTCGATTTTTTCTATCCACTCGGTCAAAGTAGTTCCTTAAATAGGGTGAGTTATATTCCCGCGATTATAGGAAAAACTCTATTACAACCTGCTTTAACTTTGATTGTTCTTCTCTTTTTAATACTCACAGCGTCCTAAAGACTACATAGCTTCAATCTATCTCTTCCTCTCTAGCAGAGGTATAAAGAGATTTTTGCTCTTCTTGGACAGCATATATGCACCAAATACTTTTTAGGTTATAATATTTGAACAACACACGAAGAAGGGAAATAATATGTGTATATTTTGTAAGATAGTCAACGGTGAGCTTCCGGCGAACCTTGTAAAAGAAAATGATGATTTTATGGCTTTTCATGACTTAAACCCGAAAGCTCCGGCGCATATACTGGTCATACCGAAGCTGCATGTGGACAGTTTTAACGAAGTGACCCCTGAGACGATGGCAGGCATGACAAGTTTTATTCAAGAAGTAGCGGAAACAGTCGGGATCAAAGAGTCTGGATATCGCGTCATAACCAATGTTGGCCACAACGGTGGACAAGAAGTCAAGCATCTTCACTGGCATGTCCTTGGCGGAGCCAAGCTTGCCTGGGGCCATTTTACAGATGCAGATGCCAAAAACTTTTTCTAAAGTTTAACTTGCGACACAAACCCCTTTTCAGGGGTTCTCACCCCATGCTCTTCCGCGTAAAGTATTGATTACTTCACTAATAAAAAACACAACTATCAAAAACGATACGGTATAAAAGATATACATCATAGAATATTCCTTCTAAACATTTTGCACAGTATAGACAACTATACGGTTTACAAAAAAAAATATTACAAATTTTCAACTTTTTTATCATGCCGATATGGATGTAACACTTAAATGTCTATATTGACAAGCAAACAAATAAAAAGATCGGTATTTTACAAGAAATAGAAGAAGCAGGTTCCAAAGAAAAAAGGAACCAAAGAGGAGAGTAAAAAGAGTCCTCTTTAAGAAGGACAACATCCCTCAAGCGCACCGAAATCTGTCACACTCTCTCCTGAGATGATCTCTGCTTTATCACGGATCTTTTTGCCATTATGCGTGATCGAATAGGTGATCTTGGTCACACCCCGGATAGTGTTGAGTGTTGAACAGTAGGTCTCAATGCTTGCCATGACCCAGCGCGCAGCGATATCATCCTCTGCAGATGAATTGAAGCTGTAGTCAAGGTGCAAGCTATCAAACTTTTTAGGCATCTCTTCCGCTCTTACTACATCGCCGTCAACAACAAGGTCAGTCACATCGATTCCTTGGTTTTTAGGGACCATGACGATGTCTGTTGCTGTGCAGCAGATAAGTCCTGCCAAAAAGTACTCGATTGGACTGATCGTCGGACAATCGATTATAAAAGAAGACTTTTCTGTCTTCGCTTCAAATTTCATTCCGTCTTTATGCGTGATTGTTACATTCATCTAATTTATCCTTCTATTTATTTTCTTCAAGCCATGTGTTAAACTTAGCCAATTGTTCTATCGTACGTACCGTTGATGTCCCACCCTCAGACGTTCTTGCGTTCATCGAGTGTTTGATACTCATATACGGCATAACATTCTCTTCAATACGCGAGTCGATCGCCTTGAGCGCTTCAAAAGAGATATCACTTAGGTCGATATTAAGCTCTTCTGATTTTGCCACTGCCTTACCGGTAATAAAGTGCGCTTCTCTAAACGGGATATCGCAATGTTCGACCAGATAATCAGCCAAATCTGTTGCGGAGAGATGTCCGACCTTACAGGCTGCTTTCATATTATCTTCGTGAACCGTCAGCGTAAGCAGTGACTCACGCAGTATCTTCAAAGATATCTCCATCGTCTTGACACTGTCAAAGACCCCTTCTTTGTCTTCCTGGGTATCTTTGTTGTAAGCCAACGGAAGCCCTTTCATCACGGTAAGCAGGCTCATCAGGTTTCCATAGACTCGTCCGCTTTTTCCGCGAAGAAGCTCGGCAGCATCCGGGTTTTTCTTTTGCGGCATGATGGATGAACCTGTCGAATATGCATCACTGAAGGTAATGAACTTAAACTCATATGAAGACCATAAGATCATCTCTTCTGCAAAACGTGAGATATGCATCATCGCCATAGAGATATTGAACAGGATCTCGATCGCGAAGTCTCTGTCACTTACCGTATCCAGACAGTTGGTACTCACCGAGTCAAAACCAAGCTGATCAGCTGTGCTTTGGCGGTTGATATTATGCGGTGTACCGGCGAGTGCGGCACAGCCCAAAGGCGAGACATTGTTTCGTCTGTATGAGTCTTCAAAACGCTCAAAGTCGCGCTTGAACATCGAACCGTAAGCCATCAGATGAAAGGCAAAGTTTGTCGGCTGTGCATGCTGAAGGTGCGTCATCCCCGGAATCAATGTCTCCGAGTGCTTTTCAGCCACAGTATGCAGTGCCTTCATCAAGCTGTGAATAAGCGACATGATCTCTTTGTTCTTTCTCAAAACATAGCGGCGGAAGTCAACAGCGACCTGGTCATTACGGCTGCGTGCAGTATGCAGTTTCTTTCCCGTATCTCCGATAATAGCAGTCAGACGTTTTTCAATCGCCATATGTAGATCTTCATCACTGAGTTCCCATACAAACGCACCGGCTTCGATCTCTTCTTTAACCTGTGCCAGACCTTTTTTGATAGATGCCAGTTCATCATTATTCAATATCCCCTGCTCATTCAGCATAGTCGCATGTGCAATAGAACCTTCGATATCTTCCTGATACAACTCTCTATCAAACATGATAGAGGCATTAAACTCATCCAGAAGTGATGACGCGGCTTCACTAAAGCGTCCAGACCACATTTTTTCCATAATTAGACTTCTTTGTTTTAAATTACGGTATTTTAGCAAAAGCAGACCTCAAAAAAACTTATATTCTTTTAAATACAGTTTATCTGAACAAGGGGGTTTGACAAAGAAGTCTTACTTTAACATTTTGCTATATAATTGATCTCTTTTCACTCAAATTGAGCCTGAGGGCTGAAAACTATAGCTTTTTCTTGCATCTTCGGATATAAAAGAAGTGCTTTCCCGACCTTGGCCGGAGAGACCCTAAATGAGAGTTCTTCTTCCTCAAATCTCAATAGAACCTTTCCTGACATCACACCAAGCAGATTCACATTGGCGTCTCTGATCAGTATTTTTTCTGCAGTGATCTCATCTAGAGGCATATTCTGATAACTACAGCTTAGCAATGGCCCCTCTGATACATGCAGTCTCTCATAAGGGCTATTTTCAAGCGTGATCGGCAGGGGTGTCTCTTTGCTTTTGGCCTTGATGATCAAGGCTCCATCCGGAAGGACCTCGGTACATACAGGAGCTTGTTTAAGCCCATTCACACGGTCTGCGAATGAATGAACGAACAAAGGAGCTTCTTGACTCAACCTGCATGACATCCCTTCTGTGCCTGCATCTTCAAGACTGAAGTTTAGACTTGAATCTACATTGACATGCAGGTTTCTTTGTATTTCAAGGCTACTTAAGTCCTTCTCAAACCTTATCTTGTGAATACGTTGTATGGCATAGGAGTTGGAGACATTAAACTTCATATGCAGTTTTGTCAGTTCGATCTTATCATCTGCAAAACGAAGTCTCTCTTTTTTCTCTTCACACCCGGCGATCAGCCTGATGTTCTCTTTTATGCATTCCTTGTCTGATCTCATGTTTGCAAGCGAGCACCTCTCTTCTTCTTTCAGACAGGTATACAGATGCAGCTCTTCTTTTGATTTGCATGCTTCAAAATCACTCATACAGCGTACTTTTTCAAATGGATTGTTGATACTGTCACACGATGTACACTTGTTTACCCCGTAACTATTAGAACAGTTACGATTACACCGTTGCTGTCGCTTTGTGCAATCCTTCGCTACACCCTGACATGAAGGCAAACGCGCTTTGTCAGAAAAATATATCGTTTTGGAAAGGTTCTGTTCATCTTCGTGTATCTTCAAGAAGAACTTATTGATCGTTCTAAGGTCCATATCTTTCAGTGAACAATTCATCTGTCCAGACAGGTACGCTTTGCTTACATAATATGAAGACTCTTCCTGTAAAAATGCTAAAGAGACACCCATACTCTTTTGAACACCGGTATCTATCCTGCTCCTTAACTCGTGCGACATCGCTTTTATGTCCATATCCTCTTTAGGCGGCTTACTGGTATGCCTGATCTTTGAAGACCCCAAAAAGACGACACCATTCTTGTAGATATACGGCAGATACATTCGCATCTTTGTCCTCATATTGATAGGCTTAGCCGAATGAAGTTTATAATCCGAGGCAAAAAAGATATCTTTTCCATTGACTCCGGAAAGGATATTCAGATCAACCGGGATATTCAAGGGTACGTTAACGATCTCGACATTAAGCGTATGCATAAAGTTTTTAGCCGCTTTTTCGATCAGTCTTATGTTTTCACTGTTCTTATCCACGACTTCTGTTCCATCAATACGTTCTATGACGATCTCATCAAAATCTGTCTCTAATACAAACCTGTTTGATGCTGCATCGAGTCTGTGCATAGCCATCACATGCCCAAATATCTCTCTTTGCAAACCGTCAACACGCAATGAGAACTCTATCTGTGAGACGAGTTGCTGATTGGACAGATGAAATTTCATAGGTCCGAAGTGGACATGAGAAAATTCTCCGGCATTCAAGGCAATAAAATGTTCTGAGAAGTCCTTGAACGAATCGTTAACAAGCGAAAGAAAATCCCTCTTACTCAGATGAAGAGCTACATCGATCTCTTCCATACGGCTGAAAAGTGCATACGTCTTTTTCAGTTCACTCAACTCCCGTTTTTTCGACGGATTGTATTCAAACTCATCGTTTAACTCCGGCATACGAACACAGCCTGAACTCAAAAGAAGAACAGCAATCACGAGTAAAGGATGTAAAAAGTAAGGTTTTATTGTCAGCAGATAAGTTTTAAACAGTCTCATGATTTCTTTGTTGAAGGGAAAAAAATATGTTCTTTATAAAATGGAGGAACATGCATCATTCGAAGACTTTCGAAGGATACATTAAAAGTCTTCTTAGTTACACGCAGGAACGTTTCCGCTGTCTTTTGCATACTCGACCATAAAGTCACGCAGATGTCTTGCCTTCTTTCTATATTTTTTACTGTCAAAGTACTTGTGTGATTTTTTTGCTTTTGGGTTATCCAAGTGAATCTTTGCAAGTTCGGACCCCTTATTCTTTTTGTTAAGAAGCCTCTTCCAGTCTTTCATACGCTTACTCGAAGCTATTGCCTGTCCGCCACCATGACATTTACGACATTTTTTTACATACTCTTTTTGACCCTTATAGACAGCTGCTTCTAAAGCAGGTATACAAAGCAGTGACAGGGTAAACATTAAAGCAAGGGGAAATCTCATAAACACACTCCAGGAAAAGGAAAGAGTTACTTCTCTTTCTTAAAATCTAAGTATAACTTGTTTTTATTTTAATAGCTAAACCCTTAAACCTGCCCAAAGAGAGTAAATAATTCATCTCAACAGAAGTAAAGACATAAATTTCCACCATGCATGAGTTAAAATGAAACATCCTACCGGCAGAAGAAGAGTTTATAATTGAAACTTATGGATCAGATCATCCTCTATTTCCAACACGCCTCTTTTTTGAAGTGATTCAAGTACAGCAGGCGTACAGTTGACATCACCAGGCCATTCACGTTCAAAACCGTCAAGGGCCCCTTTGTTTGTTCCATCGATTCCAATCATATCCGCATCCCTATAAATATCGCGTCCAGCATCGATGTTGTTAACGACTCGCCATACCAACATATAAGGATTTTCAAGATCATTATGGGCTTCATCCACAAAGACGACTACTCGCAGATGTGCTTCAAGCACTTTTAAGGCATCAAAGACCGGACGCATTGCTGTTACTTTATCTACAGAGATGACGGTAATAGGGTTGCGTGTCCGGCGCATATATTGGCGCACGCCTCTTATCGAACTGTCACAGTCCTGAAGCTTTTGAAGCAGTTCTTCGTCTTTAAGAATATCGGGTGCATCTATCATTGGCTGACTTGTACAATCAACGCCAAGTTTCCCGCCGACCAGAGCTTCAGGACTGGAGTGATCAAGAGCATCCGTAATACCTTCGGAGATCAGTATACGCGAAGGATGGACACGGTTCAGAATATGCGTAAGTATAGGTTCATAATTATTTAACCGAGGAGCATCATCACCGACAAAGATCGCATGCTTGACAAAGCTCATCTGTCCTGCACCCCAAAAAGCGTGCATGAACTGTTTGGCATGTCCTTTGTACAGCGGTTTCATCTTGGCCAGGATAAGATTATGAAAGACCCCGTTCTCAGGCATATGATAATCAATCAGATCGGAAGCATTTGTCTTTAAAAGCGGCAAGAAGATACGTTCTGTCGCCCACCCCATATACTTGTCTTCCAAAGGCGGCTTGCCCACTACTGTTGCAAGATAGACCGGGTTTTTCTTGTGCGTTATTGCGGAGACTTCCATCACCGGGTACGGCTCTTCCAAGGTGTAATACCCGGTATGGTCTCCAAAAGGTCCTTCCACTTTCAATGCAGAAGGGTCGACCCAGCCCTCGATGACATAATCCACATCCTCAGGTATATACAAAGGCGTGGTCAATGATTTCACAAGACGGGCTGCTTTTTTGGTAATAAGGCCATACAGTAAAAGCTCATTCACCCCATAAGGCAACGGAGCGGTTGCACACCAGGTATAAAGAGGATCCCCGCCTATAGCGATGGTGACAGGCATCTTCTTACCCTCACGCTGATACTGATCAAAAAAATGCGAAGAGTCTTTATGTATCTGCCAATGCATACCCAGATGCTTGTCATCATACATCTGCAGTCTGTACATCCCGAGGTTTACAAGTTCGCCGTCAAGGCTTTGAGTATAGACTTGACCCATCGTGATAAAGGGTCCGCCATCACCTTCCCATGTGGTTAAGATAGGGAGTTGACTCAGTTTAGCCTCATCACCTAAGTATTGGACTTCCTGACAGGCACCCTGACCTTTCAAACGCTTTGGAAAGATATTCTTAAGGTCAAAAAGGTTTCCAAGCATAGAGAACTTGTCTCTGAATGTCGCCGGCGGCTTCATATGCAAAAGAGTCTCAATCTCCTCTGCCACACCCTCGACCGAACGTCCGAAAAGAAGTTCCGTACGTCCAAAAGAGCCAAAAAGGTTCATCAAGACAGGATCTTTGTATTTTATTCCGGATTTCTTGTCAACAGGATTGGTGAATAGAAGCGCTTTTGAATCTTCTTTTTTGACTTCGACATAGGCAATATGCGGTATCTCAAGATAGATATCCAGTTCATCATGGATCTCTTTAAGTTCGCCCCGAGAGCGAAGCAGATTAATGGTTTTTTGCATATAGACTTCTTTGTATGAATATCAAAA
>JBFEYG010000034.1:0-13901 GCA_041562275.1 Sulfurimonadaceae bacterium
TGCCGGACCGTGGGTCATCTCTATTGTCGCGATCTTGTTCGTCGGTTTTATCAATGTTGCTGCACAGCATGGTTCAACTGTAACAGCCTCATTTCAGATCGTTATCACCTATGCAATCGCCTTGGCATCAAGTCTTGTCATCACCGGTTTTGTGCAGCTTCCTTTTACCCGTTACACGGCGGACCTTATCTTCGCCGGACGTGAGGACGAGGTACTGCCCTCTTATTTCTCGACACTGCTTGTCTCCTGGGCCGTCAGCTTTCTCCTGGGCGTTCCGCTTGCTTTTGTGATCTTTTCTGATCAGAGTCTGCTCTTTGTCGTGACCGTGGTGGGGACATTTCTCGTCTTGTGCGGGGTATGGATTTCGAATATCCTGGCCGTAAGTCTAAAGTACTATAAGGGCGTGCTAACGGCCTACGGCGTCTCTTACGGCTCTATTGTCCTGGCTTCGTATTATCTAGGCAGCAGCCTTGAAAGTCTGGTTATCATCTTTTTCTTGGGAAATGCTATTTTGCTGCTTATCTTGATGACGCTGATCATAAAAAGCTACAAGTCCGACTATCTGATAAACTTCGGTTTTTTTACGGACAAACATTTTTACTGGTCTTTGGCCCTGGCCGGTTTTTTCTATAACCTTGGTGCCTGGGCAGACAAGTTTATCTTTTGGTACCATCCTCTGACGGGAACACCTGTCATCGGTGCTTTACATGCTTCTACCGTTTATGATATGCCGATATTCATTGCCTACCTGTCTATCATCCCTGGGATGGCGATCTTCTTTTACCGGCTGGAAGCCGATTTTGCCGATCAAAACGATCTTTTTTTTAACGGGGTCAGAGAGGGCGCGACCTTGGAACTCATCGAGCAATACCGAGACGGGATGATTGATATCATACGACACTCTATCCGTGAGATCATGGTCGTGCAGGGACTGATCAATATCATACTCTTTCTGGGCGCTTCAAAGCTCTTTGCACTTTTGAACATTCCCCAACTGTATCTGGGACTGTTTTATATTTTGACTATCGGTGCGCAGCTGCAGCTTGGTTTTATGTCGGTTCTGGCTTATCTGTACTATTTGGACAGACGTGTGGTTGCCATGTGGCTGAGTATCTCCTTCTTTGTGCTTAATGTCATCCTGACACTGATATCGATCTATATGGGACCGGCTATGTTCGGATACGGATATGCGCTCTCCCTTTTGATCGTCTTTGTCGCAAGCTTGTTTGTATTAAGACGGGAGATGAAAGGATTGGTCTATGAGACGTTCATGTTGCAGTAGAGTGCTCTTTTTCTTCCTGATGCTGACCGGTACGCTCTTTGCCCTGCAGCCAAAGAGTGCCATCGTCTATTATGCAGAAGACATCTCTTATGCCAATGTCGGCGTGCATGATTATATTATCGTAGAACCGGCTAACCTATCGCCGTATACCCATGGTTTCAAACGCTATAAAAAGAAGATCTATGCGTATGTGAGTCTTGGGGAGACCGTTACAGAGCGTGATTATGCTGCCCAGATCAAGCCGGAATGGAAGTTAGGTCAAAACAGACTCTGGAATTCAACAATAATGGATGTCTCAAATGATGAGTATCATGCATTTATCTATGACAAGGTCATCCAGCCTTTGGTCGATAAGGGGTATGAGAATCTCTTTTTTGATACCTTGGATTCGTATCAGAGTGTAGCTCTAACTGATGAGGAACGTGAAGAATACAGACGCGGACTCATCCGTTTTATCAAGAAACTCAGGCATCGTTTTCCTACAATGAAACTGATACTCAACCGGGGCTTTGAGATCATGGATGAGGTGCATCAAGAACTCGAAGCCGTCTTGTTTGAGTCGCTTTTTTATGGACTTTCGTCTAAAGATCTGAGTTATACTGCTGTCAAACGGGAAGACAGGGACTGGCTTTTGGAAAAAGTCGATAGGCTGAAGTCTTACGGTCTGGATGTGATCGCATTGGATTATATCGATATCAGCGAGAAAAAGAAGATCGCAGATACGCTAGAGAAGATCAAAGCACTGGGCATTATCCCCTATGTCTCCAACAAGGCATTGACCCGTTACGGTGATTCGTCCAAAAAAGTCGTCAAGCGTGAAGTCCTTGTTTTGTACAATACGGATATAGAAAAAGAACTTTCAAGTGCCCATCATCTGGCGTCTTTGCCCTTGGAATACCTGGGCTATATCCCTGTTTTGAAACGGATTGAAGAAGGTCTGCCTGATGAAGAGATGCTTTCGCGCTATAGGGCTGTTCTCATCTGGCCGGAAAAACCGATGGAAAAGACAAGAGCCTATACACAGTGGATCGACCTCCTGCTTAAACATCAGATCAAGGTCCTGTTTATAGAAGGCTTTGCTCTCGCGGATGACACCGAACTGTGTACGCGCCTGGGCATCGACAAGCTTACCAGTAAGTCTGATGTACTGGAGAAACAGACGATCCTTTACAAGGATAAGGCGTTTGACTTTGAGACCCCTTTGCGTCTGAACTATACGCCGACGCTCTATCATTCCCAAGAGGCTAAGCCTCTTTTGAGTCTTAGGAACAAAGATGCACAGATACACATGCCTGTAGCTCTTATGCCATGGGGCGGATATGCTCTTTCGGGAATGGTGACGGCCGGTTTTATGGATGATACGCTGTGGATTATTGACCCTTTCGTTCTGTTTAAAAAGGGCCTTGCTCTGGAAGATATCCCGGTGCCTGATCCTACGACAGAAAACGGACGACGTCTTTTGTTCGCGCATATTGACGGAGATGCTGCGATGAACAAGGTCGAGTGGGACCCTCGCTCGTTCAGTATAGGGATGATGTATGAGAGAATACTAAGCAAATACACGATTCCCCAATCCGTCTCTATCGTACAGGCAGAAACGGATCCGCAGGGTATCTACCCCAAAGACTCTGCCGCACTCGAGGAAGAAGCCAAAAAAATATTTAGTCTGGAACATGTCGAAGGGGCTACACATACGCTCACACACCCCTTTTCATGGGGAAAGATCAAAGACGATGACCTTGATGAACAATACAGGTTGAAACTCGAAGGCTACGACTTTGCAATCGACAAAGAGATAGGCGGTTCCTTGGCGTATATCAACACCCGCCTGATGCCGCCGGGCAGAAAAAAAGCAAATACGGTCTTTTGGACAGGGGATTGTATGCCTCAGGAAGAGGTCCTTGAATATACCTATAAGCACGGTATTCTCAACATCAACGGGGGGTATACGGTCATCACCAATGACAAACCCTGGCTCTCGCTGGTCGCATCGTATGGCTTGAAGCGGGGTGAATACCGTCAAGTCTATACCGGTGCGGAGAATGAGAATGTATTTACTAATGACTGGAAGGGGCCTTTTTGGGGGTTTAGAAAAGTCATACAGACCTTTGAGTTGACAGAACATCCCCGACGCTTGAAGCCGATTGATATCTATTACCATTTTTATGCCGCTTCCAAAACAGCTTCGCTGACGGCCCTGGATGATGTCTATAAATGGGCACTGACACAAGAGACAAGGCCTATATACACGTCGGAGTATATTCCGAAAGTCCTGGAGTTTTATGACCTCTCTATGTATAAAGAAGGAGACAGCTGGTATTGTGAGGGTATGCAGGCACTCAAGACGCTCCGCTTAAGCAAAGAGATGCCCGAAGTCGATTATCAAGAGTCGCAAGCTGTCTTGGGTGAGAAAAGAGAGGGCGAAAACCGATATGTTCATCTCGATACGCAGGCAAAGACGATAGCATTGCATCTTAAAGGCTCAATGAATAAAGATGAGAACTATCTTATCGATACCAATGCAGAAGTCTTTGGGTATGAGAAGTCGGATAAGAAGATAGCCTTCAAACTGCGCTCTTATGTCGATATTGTCTTGAACTATCATCTTAAAAAAGGGTGCACGTTAGCAATCAGTCCGCAGCCGCTCAGGAAAAACCAGAGGGGTGATGCAGTCCGGTCAGAAATCAGGGGAAAGGAAGCCGATGTCATTGTTCAATGCCAATAAAGATATTGAAGTCGTCAGTTATATCGAAGCTGTTCTTGTTTTTCTTGTCTTTAGCTTTGTTCTGTATGTCCTGTATCCAAAGAACATGCTCGAAAAACAGATCCTGGCAGAAAGCAGCAATTACGATCTGACGGCTATCTACCTTGAGAACATGCTGAGACTTGAGCCGGAGAACAAAGCCCTAACGCTCGCTCTGCTCAAAGCGAGTATTAAAAGCGGCAAGTACGACCTTGCACTCAAGATGGCCGACCTTCTTCAAAAAGATGCCGATGCACAACTGAGCCGAGAACTGATGGGATTTCGTTTTGAAGCACTGAAGGTCAAGTATTTTTCGACGAATGAGCAAAGATATCAGGCTGAGGTCAAGATGCAGATCAGCGATCTTCTAGCCAAGGTCATCAACGACCAATATTATGATGATAATCATTTAGAATACTGGTACAAAGGATCCCGGGAGTTTTCACTGAACACGCCGGCGCTTTTCTTTCTTTACAGGCTTCTTGAACGAGAGGAAAAATCAGTATGGCTGGAAGAGTGTTTCTACATCAGTGCTGACATCAAAGATCAAAAGATGCAGACGGAGTGTCTTGCACGACTGCGCAAAATCGATATTGATCGTTACGATGAATGGACGCAGCAGGCTTACTATCTGGCCGTTCAGGAGGGTGAGATAGAAAGAGCACTTGCTCTGTTAAAGGAGATGGCTTCACGTTCTGTCCGATGGCGAGAGGAGTTGGCCAAGTTCTATGTGGAACTCAAACGTTACAAAGAGGGCTCGGCCGAATATATGCTGCTGCATAAAGGTGCCAAGACAGCCGGAGAGAAAAAACACTATCTAATGAAGGCCCTGCAAGCCCTTCAGTACGGTGCGCTTATGGAAGAGGCGACCCTGTTGGCACGACAGTATGAGTCTTTGTACTATAAAGACGAGGCAATGAGCCGGATGTTTATCAAGCTTTACCTTGCGGCAGAAAAACTTGACGATGCCAAGCGGGTCTCGATCAAGCGATTAAAGTATTTGGAGTAGGTATGAAACTGTATTTTTTACTTTTGCTTTTCCTTCCTGTCTATATGTGGGCCAAGAGTGAGGCTAGCTGCTATACCGTCCAACTAAAGAGCTTTGTCATCAAAGACCCTTCGTCTTACCGCTTTAAAGAACAAGGCTACCCGCCAGGATGTGTATTGATCCAAAGTCCTGTCTTTTCTTCTGTCCGATGCGGCTGTTTTGAAGGCTATGCCGAGGCAAAAGAGCTGAAGTCTGACCTGCAACAGACATACCCTGACTCAGCCATTGTTACGACGTATAAAAAGTATTTTTCAGGCAAGCAGAAGAGCGCATTGCTAGAAGAGTTACCGGAGAAATCGGACGAGCAGGAACTTAAACTTCTTTTTCAGGTTTTTTCCTACTCAAGCGACCATGAGAATGCCTATTTAACAGCAAAGAAGGCTTTGAAGCGCTATCCGAAGTCTTTATATTGGCACCAAAAGATGGCCGAGGTGGCCCGGTGGACTGACAGGCGTGAAGAGGCTGTAGAACATATGATGTATATCTACAGGCACACTTATGATAAGGCTTTGGAAGAAGAGATCCTCGCGTACTCTCTTTCGGCATATCAGTACAAGACAGCCACGCTTATTATCGAGAAGAAAGTAAGAAAAGACCCGAGTGAAGAGAATGTACAGAAGATGGTCTATATCTTTGATCTTGTCGGAAGACCTATGGAGTCGGCAGAGATCTTGAAAGAGGTCTATCAGAAACATCCAAAGCGTCAGCACCTTTTGACACAGCAGCTGCAGATCTATCTAAACATGGGTGAGATGGAAAGAGCCGGCAGTGTGGTGCAGGAGATAGAAGATGCCCAGATGAAAGACATGGACAGTGCATTTTTGCTCTCTTATTATTACTTTTTGAAAAACAATATCGATGCATCCTACAGTGCACTGAAAAAGGTGGATGTTGAAAACGAAGAGGGGAATGCGACCCGTTACTATATGCAAGTAAGCGACCTGGCCTGGTATCTGCAACGTTATCAGGAAGGGGCGGAAGCTTCTGTAAAAGTCGATGAGGCGAACGCTTCGCGTTTGGTGGACTATGAACGTATCATGAGTGTCTACAAAAAAGATGAGCCTGCACGGGCGATGCAGGCCGCTTTGGATGCCTATGAGAAGTTCAAAGAGAACTATCTCTTTTATACTTATGCCTACATGGCGATAGAAAAAAAAGAGTATGTGGCCCTGCTGTATCTTTGTGAAAGCGTCGAATCGGATAGCGGGAACACGCTTGTCTTTGAGTCTTTGTATTGGATGATAAAGGCACAGACCTATGCCGGAATGTATCAACAGCGAGAGGCCGAAGATGCTTTTGAGACGGCATTGCGTATGGCACCGGACTCCAATCAGGTCATCGAGTCTTTTATCTGGTTCTTGATGGATGTCAAAGCGGACAGTGCTTTGTTTAAACTTCTGGTCGAACTTGAAGAGAGAGAAGAACTTGATGCGGTTCTCTGGCTGCCGATGGCCGTAGCCTATTTCAATCTTCAATATGGAGACAGAGCGGCTTATTATCTTGACAGGTTCCATCACAGCGGACGCAGCAGTCGGGACAGCCTGCTACTAAATGCCTATATCAAGCAGAGTCAGGGCGAAGAAGGCGCGTTTTATAAACAAATGCGTTCGCTTTATGCCGATCTTGAGACTCAACAGCAGAAGGATCCCCGTCTGAAACACAATGCGGAGTTTATGCAGGTCTATTTGACGGTAAGTATGTTTATGCTCACAGCAGACAGTTTTGAGCAGAAACTCAAAAGGGCAAAGCCCGTGTTGACGCCGAAGGGATATGCTGAGCTTTCACTCTCGTTCAGCCTTAAAGAAAATGTAGATGAACAGGTCCATCAGATGGCTTTGCAGCTGCGAGAGGTCGAACCGTGGGTAAGACTTAACCTTGCCTTGACTTCAGACGACAGGACAACTCAGCAGGATATCCTGCATAGATATTACCGTATCCTTCCTCTGGGGGACAGTCTGTCTGCAGCGGGCAATACTAATCAGATCTCACTGGCTCAGGATATTGCCTTTGAAGGACTGGAGCATAATGAGAAAAACGATCTCTTGTATGATCAGATGAGGCAGCTGCATAACGAGTATGCCGATTATTTTCTTCTCAATACCGGCTATTTGGACCGTTCGGGACTTGCTCAGGGTTATGCTGATATGCATAACTCTTATTACCTTGCCAGAGGCTATTCTTTCGAAGCCGATCTTTTTTCCGCTGTGAACTCTATCAATGATGATGAGATATTCAAGTATGTCCCAAGTACAAGTACGGCCTTTGGGATAGGGATCAAAAAGCGTTTTGAACGGGGTTTCTATGCATTAAGTGCCGGGGTAAAATCCTCTGCGGACAGCTATACTTACCTTGCGTTTAAATACAACACGCAGATCAGCAGACGTATTTCTCTCGAACTTCTCGCCGACAAAGGCGCCAAGGCCGAAGAGAGCGTCTATCTGCTTGTCGGAGGTTTCAAAGACCGTATCGCTCTTCAAACGAGCTATTCACTGCTGGGCTCATCCCAGTTTGACCTTTATCTTGAAAGTGCGCAGTACGCTTCGGACGACGGAAAGAAGATCGGTTCGGGGACCAGCGGAAGAGTGGACTTCTCTTATCTTCAACGCTCGGCCTATCCTGACATCAGTATTACCCCGTATTACACGTTTGGGGATTACACACAAAGCGGCACAGACAGAGGTGTCATCGAGGATATGCCGACCTTTGCTGATACGAATGTCATTTCTGATGATTTCTGGTACGCGGGTGTCGACCTGAGCTACGGTATGGAAAACCGTTATAATTACGTCCGTGTCTGGCGACCGTATTTTTCTCTGAATCCTTACTACAACGGCCGGGAATCAAAATATAACTACGGTTTTTCACTTGGAGCCGGCGGAGAGGTCTTTGGTCAGGACAACCTTTCTGTGGGGGCTGAGTATTCCGAGTCAGTGGGCGGAACGAGTGATCAGCTCTGGCGCATCGGCTTCAGGTACAAAATTTTATATTAATAGGTTGATATGCAGAGTTTAGATTTATATTCAAAAGTAGAACACCTCTTAGGCATCGAAGAATCGACAGTTTATCTGCATAGACTCTATACCGAAGTCTTGTATAACTACGAGATCAAAACACTTCTGGATGTGGGCTGCGGGACAGGTGACTTGATGCAGAAGTTCCAGGAATACGGTATAGCGTGTGATGGAATAGACCTGAGTGCCTTGATGGTGGAAAAGGCCAGAGCAAAGGGTCTTAATGCGGAGCATAAAGATATTTGTGAGGTAGACAAGAAATATGATGCGATCGTCTCTGTCTTTGACGTGCTCAACTTTGTCACTCCGGATGAGCTTGAAGGATTTTTAAACTGTGTGCATGCCGCATTGAATGAGGACGGTATCTTCGTCTTTGATGTCAACACGCTTCATGGGTTTGCGAATGTGGCCGAAGGGACGATGACGGCAGAAGAGGATGAGATGTTTCTGGCTGTCGATGCCGAGTTTAATGATAATGTGCTTAACACCAAGTTTACGCTGTTTCAGAAGAACCCGGATGGAAGCTATACCAAAGAGCAAAGTACGATCACTCAGTACTTTCACTCTTTGCAGATCTTCAAAAAGCTTAAAAACTTCAAGGTGGTCCAGAGTGCTTATCTGGACATGTATGATGAAAAAGACAAGGCGCTTATCGTACTGAAGAAGGTCTAAAACGGCTCAGATTATCTTCTCAAGAAAGGACAGAAATGCAAGAAGACAAACAGCGGTGGAATGAGAAGTATCTGGTGGCACCTATGCCTGAAGAGACTTCGGATATACTCAAAGAGAACATCCATCTGGCAAAAAAAGGAAGGGCCCTTGATATTGCCTGCGGGACAGGAAGGAACACGCACTTTCTGGCAGATATGAGTTTTATCGTCGATGCTATAGACTTCTCTGACTATGCACTTGAGAAGATACGTAAGGATGAAAAGATACATAAGATAGATGCTGACTTGGATTCGTATACGTTTGAAGAAGATGCCTATGATCTGATACTCAAGGTGAACTATCTTGACAGGAAGATGTTTCCGCGAATCATCAAAGCGCTTAAAAAGGGCGGTGTCTTCATCTATGAGACCTTCGTAAAGACCCCCACGGGTGAAGGGTATCATAATCCGACCAATCCTGACTTCCATCTGGACAGAGATGAGCTTCCCAAGGCCTTTAGTAAACTCGAGATACTCTCCTATGAAGAGAAAGACACGATCAACCTGCGCGGCGAAAAGGTGAGGGTGGCATCTTTTGTGGGAAGAAAGGTCTGAGTCTTCATCTGATGAAAAGAGAGACTACCAACAAAAGAAGCTAAACAGATGATACCGATAGAATCCCTTGTCCCCTTTGTCATCGCTTCAGCTCTGCTGAGTATTGCTCCCGGTCCGGACAATATCTTTGTGCTTACCCAGTCTGCGCTTTACGGAAAGAAGTCAGGTCTGTTGATCACGCTTGGTCTGTGTACGGGTCTAATCGTTCATACGACTGCTGTGGCACTCGGGATCGCTGTCCTCTTTCAGACCTCGACCTTCGCTTTTGCAGGTTTGAAAGGAGTCGGCGCAGGATATCTGCTTTATCTTGCTTGGCAGGCTTTTTTCGCTTCGGCAGAGAAGTTTCAAGGGCAGAGTATGACTTTTGTCTCGAATACTGCCTTGTACCGACGCGGTATCATTATGAACATCACCAATCCGAAGGTCTCGATATTTTTCCTTGCTTTTCTTCCTCAGTTCGCCTCTGCAGACAAGGGTGCTCTTGCTCCGCAGATATTCGTGCTTGGTACGCTGTTTATTGCGATAGCACTGCTGACCTTTACGCTCATAGCAGTCTTGGCAGGGAGCCTGGGGAACTGGTTGAACAGTTCGCCTAAGGCACAGATGTATCTAAACAAAACGGCGGGTGTCGTTTTGGCACTCTTGGCATTAAAGCTGGCAAGTTCTGCCTGAGTCGGATCTTCGCTAAGACCGTTGTACAATATTATAAAATCGAATGTTTTTTTGAGTTTTTAAACAATGAATGTGTTACACTTTTGTATAAATAAAAATTATAGAGGGAATAGGATGGTACAGACAGGCTGTAATATGACTAACACAGAGTCATATATCCGCTCAACAGTTGCGTTCCTGCTTGCTCTTATAGCTTTGAAGTTTGATCTGTGGTATTTGTGGATCGTCAGTGCGATACTCTTTTATACAGCATATCGAAAATATTGCCTGATGTTCTCACTTTTGGGTATCAACAAAAAGCTCAGCATAGAAAACTATTTTCAGGCCCTTCTTTCCAAATACAGTCCGACTGCCAGTTGTATCTTTGATAAGAATGGCAGTCTTGTCTATATGAACGACGTGGCCATAGATGAATTTGACGCGGTCGAAAACGCAAGGGATTTAGGCATCATAAATATATCGTCTTATATTCTTTCGGACTCGCTCTCAAGTATGTTGCTGCAGTATAAGGAGCAGACCTATCAACTACAGATACGGGGTGTACAAAAAGAGAATGTTCTGCTCGTTCACATGAACAACATCACCAAGGTACTTGAACTTGAGTATGCAAACTCCAGTCTGGAGGTCAAAGTCAAAGATGTCTTAAGTGAGAATGAGACCAAAAATCATCTGTTGATCCAGCAAAGCAAGCTTGCTACAACGGGCGAGCTTATTGAAAATATCATCCATCAGTGGAAACAGCCTCTTAATGCTTTGGGCGTATTACTGGGAAATATTCAGCTGACGAATACCTTAAGGCCGATGAGTACAGAAGAGATGGACAAAGTGATGCTGCGGGCAACAAAGCTGATAAAGATCATGAGTGCGACAATGGATGATTTCAGAAATTTTTTCAAAGCCGACAAGCAACCGACCTCTTTTAAGGTCTTTGAATGTATGAGTGATGTGATGTTGATACTCGAAGGTCTTCTGATCCAAGAAAATATTGAAGTGGTCAATAAGATAGATCCCAATCTCACTGTAGAAGGTTTTAAAAACGAGTTTACGCAGGTCTTGCTCAACATCATCTCCAATGCCAAGGACGCATTTATCGAGAGAGCGGCAAAAAACCGTCGTATAGAACTGCAGACCTCAGTGGAAGATGACAAGATAGTCCTGAGTATTACGGACACTGCCGGCGGTATTGCGGGTGAACATCTTAGTAAGATCTTCGATTCACACTTTACGACCAAAGAAAAGAGTGAAGGCACAGGTATAGGTCTGCATATGTCAAAACTCATCATTGAAAATGATATGAATGGAACGATAGCTGTAGAGAACTATAAAGAGGGAACCCGGTTTACTTTGAGCTTTCCTCATATTCGGACAAAGGAAAACTAGATAGAAAGCCCGCAGAAAACCTCTTCTAAAGCCAAAATCTCCTAGAATACATACAAACAATATCAGGACAGTCAATGCCATTTTCTACTCTAGGCCTGCGTGAAGAGATACAGCGTAAACTCAAAGACAGCGGCTATATCAAACCGACACCCATTCAGCAGAAGGTCATTCCTCTTGTCCTTACAAAACAGGATGTCATGGCCAGAGCGCAGACGGGAAGCGGCAAAAGTGCGAGCTTCATCCTGCCTGTCTTGGAGCTTCTGTCAAAAAGAGAGATTCCCGGAAAACCGAAGATCAAGGTACTTGTTTTGACACCGACACGGGAATTGACACTGCAGATCGCTGACACTTTTGTGGCGTTTAGTCGTTTTTTGCCGAAAAAACCGAAGGTAGTCAGTGTTATCGGGGGCGCGAAGCTTGGCGACCAGATGAGCGCTGTGCAAAAAGGGTGCGATATCCTTGTAGCTACTTCGGGCAGACTGCTTGAGATACTCAAAAAACAGCAGATCAATCTGGGAAAAGTCGAGTTTTTTATCCTTGATGAAGCTGACAAGATGCTAGACCTTGGGTTTGCAGAAGAACTGGAGTTGATACTTCAAGAACTGCCTGAACAGCGTCAAAACCTTCTCTTTTCTGCGACTTATCCGCAAAAGATGCTTGATATCGCTTCTAGCATTACAAAAAAAGCTGTTGAAGTCACCATAGAGGAGGAATCGCAGACGGTCGAGACGATCGTTCAGCGTGTGATAGAGGTCAACAGAGAGAATAGGGGTCCCTTGCTCAGACATCTGCTACAGACGCAGCCTTGGGAACAGGTCATTGTCTTTATGGCCAATAAAAGATCCGCCGACAATATTGCCGCAAAGTTCAGGAAGTACGGGTTTTTAGCGGACTCTTTTCACGGTGACCTTCCTCAGGAAGAGCGCGTATACACGATGGAAGCTTTCAAGGCAAAGAAGTTCCGTATTCTCTTTGCGACCGATATCGCCGGAAGGGGATTGGATATCAATGATATCTCTTGTGTCATAAACTTTGACCTTCCCAGGTCACCTGCAGACTATATACACCGCATAGGACGTACGGGAAGAGCCGGAAAATCAGGGGTTGCAATCTCTTTTATCGATCATGCAGACCAGGCCCATTTCAGACTAATCGAAAAGCGTTCTCAGATCAAACTGGCACGAGAACAGATAGAAGGCTTTGAGCTCAAAGGCGAGGCGCCTGTAAAAGTCAAAGGTCCTGCTCCTGTGAAAGGGAAAGGCAAGAGTAAAAAAGACAAGGCAAGAGAAAAAGCGCTTAAAGAAGCTAAGTAGATACAGGCTTTAGCAGAGACAAAAGTATTATAATATCAAAATCACTATAAAGGACAGACATTGATTTTTACGCATGAGACAGAACTGACAAGCGAGGAGATCGAAAAACGTATCGAAGAAGAGTCCAAGGCCTTCGGTCTGATGATGAAGAAGCATTTTCCCTTTTCAAAGAACCTTCCCGAAGCAGGCTTTGCGATAAAAGAACACGCTTCGGTCTTTGAACTGTGCAAGCCGCCTTTGGCCGCTTCTCTTTTGAACACGCATCCTGAATTGTCGGCATTTTTGCCGTGCCGTATCTGTGTTTATGAAAAAGAAGGCAGGACCTATGCTTCAACGCCCGACTTAAACTTCTCATTTGAAAATATTATATGTGATGAGGCTCTGAAAAAAGATATATTTAATCTTTACGACAATATAATCAGTATGATAAAAGGATGGTAGTAATGAGAATCAATAAAGTAATAGCTGTGGTTATTGTGGGAATCAGTTTGAGTGCACCTCTAATGGCAGGGGGCGAATTGAGTCAGAAACTTGTGGCATCTGCAAAAAAGTGGAGTAAGAAAATCACACCTGCAGAGTTAAAGAAAAAGATCGACAATGAAGAAGATCTGTATATGCTTGATATCCGTGAGCCCTATATGATCCCTGAAGGTACGATCGACGGTATGGAAAATGTTGCGATTCCCCGTGGACTTTTAGAGTTTGAAGTAACGGATAAGATCCCCAACAAAGATGCCTTTATTGTTATTTATTGCCGTTCAGGAAAAGGTGCTGCTTTATCGGCAGAAACGATGAAAGAAAAACTGCATTATACCAATGCTCACTATCTGGTCGGCGGAATTGACGGCTGGTTGGAAGCGGGTTACAGTATCTTTAGTCATCTGGGCGAACTAAAGCTGGTTAAAGAGTAGATCTTCCAAGTAGGCTTATCCTTTGAGCTTTTTAAGGGGCTCTTAGGATCAGGTTCTTCATGTGAATTAAAATGCCTTCGTATTATAAACACGACGGATCTCTTCAAGTGTTCCCTTACTCTTTTGACTTCACAAAAAGCTATGATATAATCCTGACATGTTGATTAAGAAAAATATATGGTCTCTTTTCTATGTTATATTTATTGCAGGGATGTTTTTCTTCTTCTTGTTGTCTTACACAAAGTACAAGGATATTCAAGAAGAGTATCATCTAAA
>JBFEYG010000035.1:0-13882 GCA_041562275.1 Sulfurimonadaceae bacterium
CCCATGGCCAATACCCGCAGACCTTTTCGGGCAAAATCATCATGTGCCTTGTCAAGAGACGCAAAGTCCTCACTGTTGAGGGCAAACTCTTTAAGCGATTCATACGCGCCCTTGACAACGATCTTGTGCTCTTCATGAATAATATTGGCGCTGGCCATCAAACGGTACTTGGTATCGAAGGGATAAAAGCTTGTGCGTCTGAAGCGCTCTCTGATATCTTCGTAATGCACGCCCAGCCACTCTGCCAAGGCAGTATCAATAGGATCCCCCTTCCCCTGTTTGGACTCATTGGCCAAAGCCGCAGTGATTTTGGTGAATGTCTCATGAAGCGCAAAACTCTCTTTGACGATCAGTCTTCCCTGCGTGATCGTTCCCGTCTTGTCCGATGCAATCACTGTGGTGCTGCCAAGGGTCTCGACCGTCGGGAGATAACGCACCAAAACATTCTTGCGGCTTAAAGCCATAGCACCAATCGTAAGCACAAGCGTCACCACAACCGGCAGTCCCTCCGGGATCGCCGACACCATTTCAGCAATAAGCAGCAAAACGATATCAACCAGTTCACGTCCCTGATAAAAAGCGACGATCCCAATCAATACGATTATCGTTAGAAGAATAATGAGGTGTTTTTTGGTAAAGATTCCCAGTGCCTTCGTCAAAGGACTCGGCGGAGACGCCTCCTGTGCTTTTTTTGCTATGGAAGCAAGGTAGGTCTCTTGTGCTGTATAGACCTCTACAGCGCTCGCGTTGCCTTTGACCACAACGGTACCGGATAGCGCCATGTTGTCCAGTTCATACGGAAGTGTCTTCTCGGACAAGACGATATCGGCTTCTTTGGTGACGGGTATGGACTCTCCCGTCAGAACCGACTCGTCAATCTGCAGGCCTTGGACTGTGAGCAGGCGAAGATCTGCTGGGATGATGTCGCCTTCATGAAGCAAAATGATATCCCCCGGAACGATCTGCGATGAGGCGATCATTTTCTCTTGGTTCTCACGAAGAACCATCACCTTGCTTTCCGTCATCTTTTTTAAGGCTTCTATAGAGGTCAGCGCTTTTATCTCCTGCCAAAAACCGATAGCCGTGTTGAGACAGACGATCATGACAATCAGGACTGCATCACCGATATGACCGACGAAAAAAGAGAAGAGTGAAGCCAGAAGCAGTATCAGGACCAGGGGTGACCTGAATTGTCCGATCAGAACAGAGAACCGGCTGGTCTTGTTTTCTTGCAAAAGGTTCTTACCAAACGTCTCTTGACGCCGGCTGACTTCAACAGAGCTTAAACCCTTAACAGAGCTTTGAAGAGCTTCTACTGTCTCTTTGGCATTGAGGGTGTGTGCAAATTTTGGGATCTGCATTTAATCGCCTCCCTGGCTCAGATCGCCAAGCTTTGTTTTAGCAGCAAAACCTAATACCTTTAAAACGAATTTCATACCTCACCTTTGTCTATATCTCAATAATTATTATACTATCTAAACAGAGAAAACTGATTTTCTGTTATTTATCACAGGGGCCTTGGAAAAGATTTGATCCGCCTCAGCCCCTGTAGCAAAGCTTTGATATATTTGGATAAAATTCCAGAACAGATTCAAAACAGAGTATCAATACACAAAAAGGTGACGACGTGGGTATCAATATCATATGGACTATCGCAGTAATTCTTCTGGCCTATATTGCTTTTCGACTTTTCAAACGTATCATCAGCAAGATCGCGCGTAAAAAAGAGGTCCCGTTGGAAAGGGTCTTTTATATTCATAAAGTTTTTGAAGTGCTCTTTGCATTGACAGGCCTCGTTGCTATAGCGTTTATCTGGAGTGTCGACTTCGAGGGCATCTCCGTCTTTGCCTCTTCTATCTTCGCTATCGTCGGAGTTGCGATGTTCGCACAATGGTCGATACTCAGTAATGTGACCGCAAGTATTATCATCTTTTTCACCTTTCCGGCGAGAGTAGGCGACACCATAAAGATCGTTGACGGAGACAACAGCGTAGAAGGAAAGATCAAAGAGATCTCTCTCTTTCAGATCGAGCTCAAAGACATCGACGGCAATCTTATCCTCTACCCAAACAACCTCTTACTTCAAAAACCTGTCATCAGAGTCAATTAAACCTTTTCAGCCTTGGTTTCCTCTGTACTGTAAGCACCTTTACTTTGTTTTCAAGCTGCTTCGGATGCACAAAATTCAGTCTTTTTTTCCGTTTTAAGCCTCTGAATTTATGCTATTATATGCCAATTGAAATTTAGTATAGGACACTATGGATATATTCATTGTTATAGCATTGATCACCGCCTCGGGTATGTTCTCGGGCCTGACCATAGGATTGATGAGCCTTCCTGTCGGAAAAGTGCAGCGTTCTGCTGACCTGGGTGACTTAAATGCTGTTTTAGTACTGCCCATCATCAAAAGAGGGAATCTTCTTTTGGTCACCCTTCTTTTAGGCAATACAGCTGTCAATGCCACGCTTTCCATCTTTTTGGGCGGCGTTGTGGGTGAAGGTGTCATCGCCGGTGTCATCTCAACGGCGCTTATCCTTATCTTTGGAGAGATCCTTCCCGCAGCAGTCCTGACACGCCATGCCCTCTTTGTCGGTGCCCGTGTTGCAGGTCTTGTAAAACTCCTTCTTTTTACTTTTTATCCCGTCGCAGGACCTATCGCTGCTATCTTGGACCGCGCTTTGGGTAAAGAACTTCCGATACTTCTTAACCGCCGTGAACTTCAGCATGTCATCGAAGAGCACCATAAGTCAGAGCAGAGCGATATCGACACCCTCGACCGAGACCTCCTTCTTGGTACGCTGTCACTTCAAGACAAAACCGCTGAACAGATCATGACACCTAAAGAACAGGTCCATACCGTCGGATATAAAGATGCTCTGAGCAAGGTAAAGATCGCAGAACTCAAATCCAGCGGTTACACACGCTTTCCCGTACAACAAGACGATCGTATCATCGGTGTCTTGAACATCAAAGACCTTGTCGGCGTTCCGTGGGGTTCAGGGAGTGTGGAAGATTTCAGTACGGCAGACAGGTATGTTCATACCCGTACCGATGCCAAGGCTGACGATATGCTGCGCAAGATGATCAAAGGCAAGGTGCATATCGCTGTTGTCACCGGACAGTCCGGCTGGGTCGGCATCGTCACGATGGAAGATGTCCTTGAGGCCCTGATCGGACAGGACATCACCGACGAATACGGACACTAAGTCCGAGAGATATGCCCTCAACGGCTGAGAGATTCCGACTTTAGGCTTCGCTGTCTTCTTTTTTATGAAGCAGATAACTGTGCCCCAGCCAGCCGATAAGAATACCTATCGCAAGCAGCAGCACCAGGAATAATGCCCGGGGAAGAGAAAAAGACCAAAACAGGAACTGTATCTCTACGATTGAGATGTTCTGGATTATGAACAAGGCGGCAATGCCGCTCAACACAAAAGCCAGGATTTTTTTGATGTGCATAGTATCTCCTTTTAATGGCTTACCAGTCCGGGAGCAAACCAGTCGACAAGCCCCATAACGATCTCAATGGCGATCAGGATGATAATGATCCATTCCAACCAAGAACTGTGATTATGATTCGTAAGGTCCATGACCATGATAATATCATCTTTAATATTATTGAGCTTATATTCAACGATGTCAAACCTGTCTTTTAGTTCAAGGATATTCGCCAGCTTGTTATATAAAAGCTCGACATCTTCATTATCCCAGAGGATGTTGGGCTTGTCAAGCAAATAGAGATCGATAAGCATGTCATGGCGGATAAGGACCAGCTGTTTGGCAAAACGTGAAAGCCGTGTTCGCTTGAAGATGGAAAAGGTGTCCGCCGCATCGATAAGCCTGCGGCTGCGTTCATAATAGTCTGACAATTTTTGCTCATACAGCTCAAGAGCTACACTTTGTGAGATGACGTGAGCAATGATGATAAAATTGATCAGGGAGTACTCTTTTAAAGTGATCCTGTCATTTGTAACGGAAAAATTCGACGTAAACTCCGTGTCGATACGAAGAGGATAATCCTGGCAAAGGTTGCCTTGATCAAAGTTCTCTGCGTCTTCGATCCCCAGGTTCTCAAGCGCATCGATGACATTAATACGCGACCAGTTGATCAATGTCAAGACATTAAATTGTGTGTAGGCGATAAAAGTATCCCCTATCTCCGCGTAAAGCGTTGCTTCGATGCCTTTTTTCAAGGTAACATCAAAGGCATTCTCGATGTCATCACGGGTCAACGCTTTTGGCAGGTATAAAGAGACAAGCTCCATATCTTTTTTCATACGCAAAACTCCTCTGAGGGTCTTATCAAATAATAGCAGAAGTTTAACACGCTTTTGTAGATTTGCGCCCTAACCGAGAAGAAAAATTCATCTCAACTTTTAAAAAAACTGTTCAAAAATTTCAAAACGTTGTATAGTTCCATTTTAAAATCATTTACATTAAAAAGCAGAGGCCTTTTGATGATATAAGACAGCAAGAACACACACAGAGGAAACGTATTAAATGGATGATCATGATTTGACTCAGGCTCAGTATGATGAGGCACTAAAGACCTATAAAGACAGCTTAGCACTGGAACCGTATCAGGCAGAACTGGTCAAGCTGCAGCAGCATATAGAAAAGCATAAACTCAAACTGATCATCCTCTTTGAAGGTCGTGATGCCGCAGGAAAAGGAAGCGTGATCGGGAGTGTAAGCCGATACATGAACCCCAAGCACTACCGTATAGTAGCCTTGGGACGTCCGAGCGAAGAAGAAGTGTCACAATGGTATTTTCAACGCTATGTCAAACATTTTCCCCACGGAAAAGAGGTCGTCTTGTTTGACCGCAGCTGGTACAACAGAGCCATGGTCGAATCGGTCTTCGACTTCTGTTCGCCTCAGGAGTACGAGATGTTCATGAAACATGTCGTTCCTTTTGAAGAATCCCTGGTCGATCACGGGACGGTACTGGTCAAACTCTACTTCAGTGTCAGCAAAGAGAAGCAGGCCATACGCTTTGAAGAACGCCGTACCGACCCGCTTCGTCAATGGAAACTCAGTGAGATCGATCTGCAGGCACAAAGCATGTGGGAACAGTTCACGCAGACGAAATACAAGATGCTTCAGCAGACCAGTCATGACAAAGCTCTGTGGAACATCATCCGATCCAGCGATAAACACAAAGCGAGGATGGAGACGATGAAACTGATCCTGAATAAAATCGATTATGAGGGGCGTTCCGAAACACTTGATTTCACTCCCGATGCCAAGATCGTCTTTACCGCCAAAGAGGAACTTGCCCTTATGGATAAACACAACAGTGATACTAAAGGCAAACGCAGCTTTTAAATGCAGTTTGAGACACCTTGACAGCCAGCGCTTCAATCACTTTGCGGGAGTGAGATGCTATAATGAAGTCTATCACTCCCTATACTGTGATATAGATCTCCAAGGACGAGGATGAAGCGAACAACTGTTTTTCTGATCTTACTCACTTCACTTCTTTACGGTGATCTTTTGCCTGTTCTTTTTCAAGGCAACACACAGATCAGTGAGCGCGCCCTATATGAGGCCTTGAACCTTCATAAACCTTACCTTTACGAGTTTTGGAAGAAAGAACCGACGGTCAATCCCGAAACCCTTGTCCTGCTCAGTGAGACGATCAAAAACTTCTACCGCTCCAAAGGTTTTTTTCATACCACCGTTACGTACAGCACCGATGAAAGTCATATCCGTTTTTTTATACAGGAGGGGCTGCCTATACGTGTTGCAGATATCACAATGGCCTCTATGCTCGATATTCGTCTTCTTGTCCCTTTTGAAAAAGGGGATATCTTTGACTCGACGCAATTTGACGAAAGTAAAAAAGCCGTTAGACTTCTGTATGCCGACAAAGGATACTGCAATACAAAGGTCGAGGCCAAGGCATGGGTTGACATCGAAACAGACAGTGCATATCTTGCCTACGATGTCATTCCCAACAGCTTATGCCATTTCGGTCCTGTAAACCTAGAGCCTTCCGAGCATATTGATGAAAAGATCATTCGCTCATTCTTATATATCGAAGAGGGCGAGCCCTTTTCGCCCGGAGACATTCGCCGTAGCTATCAGAGTCTCTATGGACAAGAGGGCATCAGCAAAGCCATCATCGATACAGGGACACAAAACAGCACTGTATCCCCGGTCAAAGTCACTGTCACTGCGAATGAAAAACCTATCCGGTTTCAGACTGGGATAGGAGCAAGCAGTGACGAAGGGTTGATGTTCTCGCTTGGTGTAAAACACCGAAATCTCTTTGGAAACCTGAAAACCCTCGGTATCAGTACCCGCATCACGGAGATAAAAAAGACCGTCAAAAGCAACTTCGATATGCCCCTTGAGAACCGCAACGCGACCGGGGCAGAGATCGGACTTGAGAATGAGCGCTTTATCGGCTTTAAGGAAGAGCACCTCTTCGGAAGCATCTATCTCAAACAAAGAGACATACCGCATCTGTTCCAGGAGAGTCTTGTCTTTGATCATTCCATCACCTATGACAGTGAAGACACTGTCGTCTTTCCCGAGGGAAAACTCTTTGTCCTTTCACCTAAACTGCAATGGGACTATGATACAAGAGACAACCTTCTTGATCCCACCCAAGGCTATTTTCTGCGCTCGGAACTTATGGGATCACTCCAATCTGACATCTCGGATGCCTCCTACTACAAGTATCTTCTTTCAGGCGGCTATATCATTCCTCTCTCACCCTCAATCCTGGCACTCAAAGTCGACCTTGGCTCACTGCGGCTGTATGATGGGGATATTCCGGCATCTTATCGTTTCTATACCGGCGGGATGCACAGCAACCGCGCCTATGGCTACCGTGAACTTGGGCCTACAAATTCCCAGGGGGATCCGCTCGGATCGGATTCTGTCCTGGAGACTACCGCCGAATACCGGTTCTCTATATACGGGAACTTCCGTGGCGTCGTCTTTAATGACAACACCTTCATAGGAAACAGCTACTATCCTGATTATGACCAGGGCTATTACTCTGCGGGACTTGGCCTGCGCTACAGTACACCCGTCGGACCTATCGCAATAGACTTTGGCTTTGATATAGAAGACCCAACTGAGCAATACGCCCTGCATTTTCATATCGGAGAACTCTTTTGATACAGCGCGGCTATCTCTTCGTCCATTATCTTCTGGTCTCTCTTGTCCTGCTTGCCGCAGCAGCGGTCATCGTCCTATCGCATCCCGAAACGGCACGCTATCTTGCACAGAAGCTTTTGAAAGAGAACGGAGTCGGCTACAGCAGAGTCGAAGGTTCTTTGCTTGGGGGTGCCACCTTCTATGACATCAATTATGATGATGCTCTTCTGATAAAACGTCTTGAGATAAAGTACAACATCCTTATGCTTCTCAGGCCTACGCCTACGATCAAAAAGATAAAGATTGAAGGGACCTCCGTCATTCTCGACAAGCTTCAACAAGATGAACCGAGCGAGAGCGGATTCAGCATACCCGCTTTTTCAATCGCACAGCTTCAGCTCAGGGATACCCGGATTCTTGCCCGTGAGGAAACATTTCTGTTTGATCTTAACGCCTCAAAGATACACTACGGACGTAAGCTGAATGTAAAAAGACTGGCCTTGCGGCTAAACACCTCTTATGGCGATGCAGATCTGCAAGGGGCCATACGATCCGATCGACTCTATGCAAAAAGTTCGCTTATACCGCAGGCATCTTTGATGCAGGAATATTTAAATACTTTGCAAGGTATACCTGAGACACTTAAGCTGGACCTTGAAGCAGGCATAGACGATGCGATGATACGAACCCGCTTCGATCATATCAGCCTAAAAGAACACAACGCAAGTCTGCATGATGTAGATATAAACCTCAACTATCTCAGGCAAGAGGAGTACTTTACCTTCGAGGCCAGATATGGACTCTCTTATAACGAACTACGCACCGAAGCAACCCAGAAAGGGATCATTACCGCTGCGGGCACCTACACTTCCGAATTGAATGCAACGGTCATCCACTCCCCTTTTGCCTTGCCTTTTAAGGAAATGAACGCTGAAGTATCGGGTGATACAGAAGGGATGCTGGGCCGTCTGGATGCCGGACCCTTACGGCTTGGGTTTAAGACAGACAGTTATGAACGATTCCGTATTCAGGCCGAAAGCAAAGGCGTGCCGCTCGCTTTTTTACCGGACCTTCCTCCCCTGCTCAAGCAAGACAGTATTGCTTTCAAAGCAGATGCCCTGCTCGACACGGCTCCTTTTACTGTCAAAGGCAGCTTTGATGCTCAAGGATCGCACGGTACCTTCGAGGGAAATTTTGAAGCGGATGTGCAAGCGCAGCTCTACTTGGCGGCTTTGACGCCAAAACCTGAATCCAAACTATGGAAAGGCTATCCGATCGGTGCGTTCTCTCCTTTGAACCTTGTCTACTATAATGAGTATGGGCAAAACATATTCAATCTCGATGCCAATAGGCTAAACCTCACCCTCTTCAAAACCGGTTATGATCTAAACGGCTGGGGGAATATCGGTTCAGGATACTTTGACGTGTATGGGCAGACCCTCGATACAAACGACACCCGTCTTGACGTGACTGCCGACATCCCTTCTGCCCGTAGGCTTATGTCCGAGTTTGGGTTTACGACCCCGGATGACGACTTTTTGTTTGACGCCCAAGCCGATATCAATGCGACGATAACCCTAAGTAACAGCGTGACAGTCAAAAGCCGTTTGCACCTGCCATGGTATCTTATTCAAACAGATACGCAGACAAGCTATCAGGGAGAAGATGTCTATCTCGAGTCGACTCTGGTCGATGACAAGATAAGCATCGACCGCTACAGTCTGAATATCAAAGATCATCATATCTATTCCCAAAAGCCCTCGCACATCGCCTTTGACGAAAATGGAAGTCTTCTACTCAAAGCGTTCTGGATCTATGACAATCTTCTGCTGACGGGTATCCTCAATCCTTCACAGATGGAAGGCAAACTCCGCTTGCAAAGCGAGCGCTTTAATTATGACAGCAAAGAAGGGAATGTCACCCTGAAAGCGGATATCAAAGCAGACTTTGAAAGCAGCGGACAGCAAAACATAGAGGGTGAGATAACCCTGCTTGAGGGACGCATCACCTATGAGCCCAAGACAGACTATAGTATCTCCGATGATGTGATCATCATACAAGACATCAAACCCCGAAGCAAGTTCAAGCGTTTTGTCAATATTCATCTCAACGCCCTCAAACCGATCCGCTACAAGACAAAGGACGTGGATATTCGCTTCACCCCCGATATCATCCTGTGGCAGGAACCGAATACACCTTTGAGTATCTACGGAATGGTGACGATCGAAGATGGCCAGGTTATCGGAGGCGGAAAACTTTTTGAGTTTGACAAGAGTGAGATATACTTCAACGGAAGCGATCCTGTCAACCCCTACCTAAACCTTAACATACACCACAAGACACTTGAGTATATCGATATCGAGATCTACATCACCAACACACTGGCCTCTCCAGTAGTCATCCTCGCCTCAAACCCTCCTCTGAGCCAAAACGATATCATGTCTTACCTGCTCTTTGGGGAACCAGCCTCTTCGACCTTCAGCAGTTCCGGCGAAGGGAGCAAGACCATTGCCGTCAGTTCTCTTCTTCTTGCTACGGGGCTCAAGCAGATATTCAACGACAGCGCAGGTGTCAATATAGACACACTCAATATCTTGACAAACGAAGAGGGGACTTTGGGCTATGAGATCGGTACCCGCTTCAGCAAAGATATCAGGGTACTGTATAAAAACGATACCGTTTCCAGTGTCATCTTGCAGTACAGTCTGAGCCGGTCGATCCGATTGGATATTGATGTCCATGAGACAGGACAGGGGGTAAGCATACTCTATGTCAAAGATTTTTAACCACAGAGCATCTTGTTTTATTAGGCTCCGATATTGTCTTTAGGAGCGCGTTTACGCTTTGTCACGCCATCATCCGGAGTGACATTTCTTGCTATGTAGTCCATGATCTTGCCGGCGATGTCAATGCCTGTCGCTTTTTCGATTCCTTCAAGACCCGGAGATGAATTCACCTCCATGACAAGCGGACCGCGTTTGGACTCGATCATATCAACCCCACAGACACCCAGACCCATTGCTTTAGCGGCAGCAATCGCTGTCGCTTTTTCCTTACGGGAGAGTTTGTGCAGTGTCGCACTGCCGCCCTGGTGCAGGTTAGAACGGAAGTCCCCTTCCGCCCCCTGACGTTTCATAGCACCGACGACTTCACCGTCGACGACTATCGCACGGATATCAGCACCGCCTGCTTCTTCGATAAACTCCTGAACAAGCAGGTTGACATCCATCCCGTAAAAAGCATCCAAGACTGACTTGGCCGCTTTTTGCGTCTCGACAAGGACAACACCGACGCCTTGCGTTCCCTCAAGGATCTTCAAGACCAGAGGTGTTCCCCCGCTTAACTTGATGATATCTTTGGCATTGGACTTGTTCGAGGCGAAAACAGTCTTGGGCATATCCACACCGTATTTTGAGAGGATCTGCAAGGAACGCAGCTTATCGCGTGAACGCGAGATCGCCAAAGAACCGGCCGCACTGAATGCACCCATAACCTCAAGGTGGCGCACCATCGCTGTACCGTAGAAAGTACGGCTCGCTCCAATACGGGGGATGATCGCATCCGGAAGAGGAAGGTCTTCGCCGGCATAACTGATCTTCAGTTCGCCCTTCATGATCTCGACACTGAACTTCAAATAGTCAAGCACACGGACATCCCAGCCTTTTTCCTTGGCCGCTTCAAGAAGTCTTTTTGTCGAATATAACGACCTGTTTCTCGATAATATATACACTTTCATAATAGTCTGTTTCCTTTATTTTTTAGGCGCTTGATAGAGCAAAGCTACATCAACGATAAAACGGTCTTCTAAATATTTTCTGCCAATAAGCATAGGATAGGTCATCGCCTTTCTGTCTGTCAACGATATCTCTGTTTCAAAAGCCCTTCCGTACAACTCTAATGTTGTAAGGATAAAGATGCGCTCTTGACGTGTTCCGTTTGAACTTTTGACGTAGGTGATTTTATGGACATCCATCACGCTCTCTTTGTCGTGATAATCAGGATGAGAATCGTCAAGAAGCCGAAAGTGGACCTTACTCTTATCCTTGCTTAAGCGGATATCGTCACAATGAATGGAGCATGAAAATGCACCTGTATCAATCTTTGCATCGATATCAAAAAACTGCAGGTCAGGTAGTGATACGTACTCGTTACGGCCAATGACAAGCTTCTCGATTTTACATCCTTTATAGAATAAGAATTATGCTAATATTCTACACTATATTTGATTCAAAACAGTCACAAGATTAGAAATTCAAAGGTTCTTATGAACGAAAAAATCCTACAGATCAGCGGTGTCGACATACAAAAAGGGCAGGCTGTAGATATTGAGATCGAATTACCCAAACTCTATAATCTTCCGGCTACCATTCCCGTTCGCGTGATCAGGGGAAAACGTTCCGGACCGACTGTCTTTATCAGCGCCGCCATCCATGGGGATGAGCTTAACGGGATCGAGATCATTCGCCGGCTTAAAAACCTGCCCGCACTCAAAAAGCTCAAAGGCACCCTGATACTCGTACCTGTCGTCAACGTTTACGGGCTCAGTACCCTTTCGCGATATCTTCCCGACCGAAGGGATCTTAACCGCAGCTTTCCCGGTTCCACGAAAGGCTCTTTGGCTGCACGTATTGCCAAGACCTTTTTTAACGAGATCGTTCAAAAATGCGATTACGGGATCGACTTGCACACAGGTGCCATCCACCGATCCAACCTTCCACAGATCCGCACAAACACAAAGAATGCAGAAACGCTGGCTTTGGCGAAGGCTTTTGAGGCCCCCGTCGTCCTGCACTCGGAACTGCGAGACGGTTCCTTGCGTGCCGAAGCGCAAGAACAGGGCATCCCGATCCTTCTTTACGAAGCAGGAGAGGCACTTCGTTTTGATGACACTTCCATCAAGATCGGTGTCAAAGGGATCATCAATGTGCTCAAAGCCTTGGGCATGCTCCCATTAAGTGCAAAAAAACAGCGCAAAAACCCTCTGGTCCTTCAAAAGAGCAGTTGGCTTCGTGCCTCGGCAAGCGGTATGCTAAGAACGCTCAAAGGCCTTGGCGATACCGTCAAAAAAGATGAAGTCATCGCCTTTATCGATGAACCAATCGGAGACAACAGTTTTGAGCTGAGATCCACTTTTGACGGCATAATCATCGGCAAGATCCAAATACCGCTGGTCCAAGAAGGCGATGCGGTCTTTCATATCGCAGGGTTGCAGAACCTTGAAAGCGCCGAAGAGCGCATCGAATATTTTCAGGAAGATGCCATCTCAGACAGTGATATTCGCGGTCTTAACGACGAACATACCATCGAATAAACATAAGGTATAGAACCCCTTTTTATTTTAGGAGAAGAACATGGATAGCAGTTTTACACATCACAGAGGATTTCTTGATATTCTCAAGCACCTGATCCGCAGTCCCTCTGTTGTCGGTACGGAACATCAGTTTTTTCTCTCTTTAAAACGCGAACTTGATGAGATTGGTATCAAGACCACCTTGTATGAGGGCCTTCTCGTGGCCGAGGGAAAAAACCCTGAACGCGGGATGCTTTCTGCGCATATCGATCGCCACGGACTGATCTGCACCGGCCCTAATGAGTTTCAGTACGCTGCCTTTATGACACAAAACCGTGCCGACCTTACCGGGGACTCCGTCTCCGAGCAGACCTATATGAATATCCTTGAACGCTTTAAAGAGCAGTCTGTGCAGGCCTACGAACCCTGGTCCGGCAGCTATTTGGGGCTGGGTACCATTGACAATGCCTACATCTGTGAACGCCGGAAGAACCTTGTCTTTGAAGTCAAGGGCCTCGAGCACCTTCTGCCCGGCACGCCCGTTGCCTTTGTCGACAAACTCGTCTATAAAAACGGGCTCTTGTCTGCCCAACTTGACAACGTCTTAAGCGCTGCTGCCATCGTCTATCTTTACCGCCACGGCTATGAAGGGACAGCCTTCTTTACCGCTATGGAAGAATCAGGTCGAAGCTGGCGTTTTCTTCTGGAGTGGTTCCGCCGTTTCGATACCAAGACAGACCGTTTGCTGGTCCTTGATACAAGCCCTTATCCTACCCGGGAGCACGCGGACAAGCAAAACCTTGTCTTGCGCCGCAAAGATGCCAATGCTGATTTCAATTCGCCCCTGACTGCGGAGATAGAGGCGACATGCAAACAGCTCGGGATCACTTACAGCTTTAAAGATGAATACCTTGAAGCAGAAAACGAAAAACTTGAAGAGGCCGGTCTGAAAAAGAAATCACTTGGAAGTACCGAGATGGGGCGTATCATCATAGCAAGCGAGCAGAGTGTTCAGGGGACTACTTTGCAGGTACCGACTACCGGCTATCATACCACCTCCGAAACAGCTTCTGTTGATGCCGTCTCAAAGATGCTGGAGTTATTAAAGGCCATGTATATAGACAGTTAGCCCTTCCAGGGCAAAGGATCTGCCCTTAGTAATACGCAGCGATAATCGCGTAACTGACGAAGAACATCAGATGTGACACCCCTTCAAAATAGTTCGTATGCCCCTCATCCGTGGTCTTCCATGCCAACAAAATGGTCAGCAACAATGCCCCCACTTGCAGCGGATTAAAATCGAGTAAGAGGTTGATATCGGATAGGTGTGCCAAGAAAAGCAAGATTGGTACTGTCAGCAAGATAGAGACTGTTGAGGCGCCCATAGCAATATTGACGACACGCTGGATCTGATCGTTCTTGGCTGCTTTGATAGCGGTAAATATCTCCGGGAAGACACTGATGATAGCAATGATCAGA
>JBFEYG010000036.1:0-13828 GCA_041562275.1 Sulfurimonadaceae bacterium
CATGCAGACCCGCATTTCCTTTCCACGCTTCCTAAACGTGAGTATGGCGCAGGTATCGCGGAGATCATCAAGATGGCAGTCTGTTTTGACAAAGATTTTTTCGAATGGCTCGAAGGTGTCGATCTGTATGATCAGGAAGTGATCAAAGAAGCTATAGCAAGATCTGTCAAGACCAAAGCTATGGTCGTCTCTCAGGATGAAAAAGAGAAAGGTATCCGTGCGGCACTTAATTACGGCCATACCTTTGGGCATGTCATCGAAAACGAGACAGGCTATACCCAGTTCCTTCATGGCGAGACTGTCTCTATCGGTATGGTCATGGCCAATGAAGCGGCGAGCCGTCTGGGTCTGATGAAGACAGATGAAGCGATGCGTATCAAGAAGCTCTTGTTGAAGTATTCGCTTCCGGTCACCTACGGCATTGCAAACATCTACAGTTTTTATGAAGCATTCTTTCTTGATAAAAAAAGCCTGGATTCCAATATCACTTTTATCATCCCTGTGCATATCGGCGGTGTAGAGCTTCGAGATGATATATCAAAAGATATTATCATCGATGTGCTCAAAACATTTGCGGAGAAAAGAAGTGTCTAGACTCTTTTTCCTTTTTGTCACGCTTGGCGCTCTTCTGCTTGCAGATGTGCCTGCGAACAATGATCTTAATGAGACGCAAAAACTGCTTTTGCAAAAGCAGGCAGAAGAAGAAAAGGCCAGAGAACTTGCTGCACGCATTGAACACCTTAAAGAGGAAGTCAGAAGCACAGTAAAGTCTTTGAAAAAAGAGGGTGTCCTTTGGCAAAAATCATATGATTCGTATATTACGTATCTTGAAGTGGCTAAAGAACTGAAAGAGGTCCGTAAAAAGATAGAGACCCTCTCCAAAAGCGGCAGCAGCTTCAAGTCACGAGACGAACTCAATGCTTTGGAACCTCGTGAGCAGATATTGGCCAATCAGATCAACCTTCTTCAAGGAAAAGACAACGCGCCTTTCAAAGAACTTTTGATACCGGATGTCTTGCCAGATCCGCCTGAAGTAACGAACCCCATCGCGATCTTCGGAGCACTCTCGTATATCAAGTTGATCGAAGGCAAGGTCAATGAATACCTTCAGCGGGAGAAGGAACTTCGCCAATATATTATCTTGCTGCGTAAAAAATCACGTCTTAGCGCAGAGTTGGCTGTCTTGACCAACAGCCCGGCTGACAAGAAGACCGCCGAAGAAGACGCGCACAAACTGACTGTTTTTGAAGGTGCTTTGGAAACAGTGCGAAAGACATCTGTCGTCTATGCTCAACGTATAGACTCTGTTGAGACGCAGGTGAACAAAGGCATCAAAGCACAGATCTTGAAACTGTTTAACCTTGGTATTATAATCTTGGTGTTATTTGTCCTCTTCTTCCTTGCCAAACTTATCATCAAGAAATATATTACCGACAATGAACGCATCTATATGGCGCACAAGATGCTGACCTTTGTGAATGTCACGCTTATTGTCATCATTGTCGCTTTTTCGTACATAGACAACGTGAGTTATTTTGTCACGGTGCTGGGTTTTGCTTCAGCCGGTATCGCTATTGCGATGAAGGATTGGTTTATGTCAATCCTCGGCTGGCTTGTCATCGTGCTTGGTGGTTCTTTGCAGGTAGGCGACAGGGTGAAAGTCGACAAAGATGGAATTGTGTATGTCGGGGATATCTTGGATATCTCTTTACTGCGCATAACGATCCTGGAAGATATCACACTGACCACATATGACGTAAACAGACGCGCTGGACGTATTGTCTTTATCCCGAACAATTACATCTTTACAACGCTTATTGCCAATTATGCGCATGCTACACTGAAAACGGTTTGGGACGGTATTGATGTGACGATCACATTTGATTCGAATCACAGAAAAGCCGTGCATATCGCCAAAGAGATCGCGCGTAAATACTCCAAGGGATACACCGAGATCACAAGAACGCAACTGAACAAACTGCGAAACCGCTACAGCCTTAAGAACACAAACGTCGAGCCGCGCGTCTTCTCTTTTGCAGAGGCTAACGGTGTGTGTATAAGCGCATGGTACCTTACGAATGCCTATGCTACGTTGACGCTGCGCTCTACGATATCGATTGAGATCATTGATGCGTTTAATGAGGCTGATGATATTCATATCGCATACCCTACGCAAACACTTCATCTTAACGCTTCAAAGAAAGCTAAACAGCAACTTCCGATCTCAGATGGGGAAGCAGGACCAAAGGTTGAATGGTGATGTACGGTATTAAGAAACAAGGCAACAGATAATGGCAACGCTTCCAAAAGTATTTATCAAGACCTTCGGGTGCCGTACAAATCTTTTTGACTCCCAGGTAATGCTCGCTCACTTGGAAGATTTCGAGATAACGCAAGAAGAAGACGAAGCAGATATCGTCATCGTTAACTCATGCACAGTGACCAACGGGGCAGACAGCGGTGTAAGAGGCTACGTCAATGCTGCCAATAAAAAAGGCGCAAAAGTCTACCTGACAGGATGCGGTGCGCACACCAAGGGCGAGTCTCTGTTCGAAGGGGAAAAGGTCTTCGGCGTCTTCGGACAGTCTGAAAAAGCAAAGATCAACGATCTGCTTAAAGAGAAAGAACGTTTTTATCAGATCGGGGATCTTGACTTCATCGATGATACGGTCGTCGAAGAGTTTGTCGGTAAGTCACGTGCCTTTATCAAGATACAAGAGGGCTGCAATTTTCGTTGCTCCTACTGCATCATCCCTTTTGTCCGAGGGGATGCAAGAAGTCATGATGAAGAGAAGATCATTGATCAGATAACTCGCCTGGCTGCAAACGGATTTGGCGAGTTTATTCTGACAGGGACCAATGTCGGCTCTTACGGGCAGGGGCAAAAACGCACTATGGCAGGTCTTCTTAAACGTATTTCCCAGATCAAAGGCGTCAGACGTATTCGCATAGGAAGTATGGAGCCTATACAGGTCACCGATGAGTTTAAAGAACTGCTTGGTGAGCCTTGGCTTGAAAAACATCTTCACATCGCCATTCAGCATAGCTCACCCGAGATGCTTCGTATCATGAACAGAAGAAATCGTGTTGAGACGGATATCGAACTGCTGAACGAATTGAATTCCAAAGGCTTTGCCGTCGGTACGGATTTTATCGTAGGTCATCCTGGCGAAAGTGATGCACTTTGGAAAGAGGCTATGGCAAACCTGAAGAAGATGCCGCTTACGCATGTCCATGCCTTCACCTATTCCAAGCGTGACGGGACGCCTTCTGCCGATCTTAAAGGGGAGGTCAATGGCCTCGTATCCAAAGCACGTATGGCAGAGCTTACGGCATTGATACAGGCCAATAACCTTCAATTCAGAAAAGAGCACAAGGTCGCTCTGGATATATTGGTAGAGAATGAGAAAGATGGTATATATACAGGTTTTGATCAGTTCTTTAACCGCATGGAAATCGAGTGCGAACATGATCTCAGCGGAAACTGGATAACCATTGAGGACTACGATATAAAAGAGGATGTCAACTATGTTAGACTCTAAGACTAATCGCTGGATACTTTACTTCTCTGCCGGTGTGCTTCTGGGACTTTTTCTTTTTGCTGTGCTTAGGGACAGCTCAGAACCTATTACCCTGGATAAGACCGTCGAACTCTTTGAAAAAGGCCTGGTAAAACGCGCAGTACTGGCGGATGAGAAGGTCTATCTGATCACAGAGGATGAGACCTACCGTATTCCTACAGTCTTGGTCGACAAAGCTATTTTCTCCAAGGTTCCTGTAGAGACAGGATCAGGAAACTATGCGGTCCAGATACTGATGGTGCTGACGCTTTTGCTAATTGTCGGCGGCCTTGTCTACCGTTTCAGTATGAAAGAACAAGAACTCAGCAAAGTGTCTAAGTCTCCTTCGGCAAGTGGTACGGCACTGAGCGAACCGATCACCCCCTCGCACTCGGATATCACCTTCAGAGATGTCGGCGGTATCTCGGATGTGAAAGAGGAGCTTGAAGAGATTATCGACTTCTTGCGCGCACCTAAAAAATACAGGAACTTTGGCGCGAAGATGCCGCGGGGTGTCTTGCTGGTAGGGCCTCCGGGTGTTGGCAAGACGATGATCGCTAAGGCTGTTGCCGGCGAGGCTGATGTCCCTTTTTATTATCAAAGCGGTGCTTCTTTTGTGCAGATCTATGTCGGTATGGGTGCAAAGCGTGTCCGTGAACTTTTTGTCCAGGCAAAACGCAATGCCCCTTCGATCATCTTTATTGACGAGATCGATGCAGTCGGAAGAGCACGCGGAGGAAGCCGCAACGACGAACGCGAAGCGACACTGAACCAGCTACTTACCGAAATGGACGGTTTTGAAGACTCTTCAGGTGTTGTCGTCATCGCAGCTACGAACAAGATAGAGGTCCTTGACTCTGCACTTCTTCGTTCGGGAAGGTTTGACAGGCGTGTCTTTGTAGACCTGCCGACACTGGATGAACGCGAAGCGATATTAAACAAATATTTTGAGAAGATGATCCATGAGGTGGACACCAAAGAGGTCGCCAAGATGACTATCGGTTTCAACGGGGCATCTTTGGCGACTCTTGTCAATGAAGCTGCATTGGAAGCCTTGCGAAGAAACCGTCACAATATCTCGATGGAAGAGGTCTTTGCCGTGAAGGACAAGGTCATCTTTGGAAAGCGCAAGGTAAAGTCTTATTCAGAGGAAGAAAAAAACCTTCAGGCGCTTTATCAGGCGGCCAAGGCCATAAGTGCCTATTGGTTTGAAGTGCCGTTTGAGAAGTTTACTATGATCAATGACGGACTCAGGCCTTATGATGTGGATCTGGTCACAAAACATAAGCTGCTCTCTTACATCAAAGTGATGCTTTCGGGTATGGCGATCTGTGAGATCCATTACGGAGAGCACTCTACCAATGTCGAGCAGGACCTCAAAGAGGTAAAAAAGATCGTCGAACTTATCTTGGAAAATTACGGGATGGGTGAGCAGATTATTCCGAGTGCCAAAGACAATGTCCATCTCATCAACAGGCTCTATGCCGAGACAAAAGAGTTCTTGACCGGGATGCAGACCCAGATCGCAGCCTTGCAAAACGAGATGATAACAAAAGAGTATATCACCAAAGAGCAGATCAAGAAAGTGATGGATGAAGTTTTATAGCGGTTTCTCACTGTCAAACGACGAGCAGCTTTTTGATCCTTATCTGAAGCGCACAGAGTATTGTATTGCCGGGTTCTCTTATGGGGCTGTCAAGGCCTTCAGAGAGGCATTGGATTCTAATACACGCATTGATACGCTGCAGCTCTTTTCACCTGCTTTTTTTCAAAGTAGGAGCGACAAGTTCAGACGTATGCAGAACATGTACTTTGCCAAAGACAAAGAAGCTTATCTAAAAAACTTTTTTGATTCATGTTTTTTGCCTGCACAAGCGGACACTAGGGTGTTTCTCTCGGAAGGAAGCGCAGATGAACTCGAAGATCTGCTTTCGTATGAGTGGAAGATGAGTGAGCTTAAGTCGCTTCAAGAACGCGGCATAGCGATTGAGGTCTATCTGGGAAGCGAAGACAAGATCATAGAGCCGCAAAAGGCGAAAGAGTTCTTCTTGCCGTACGCGACTACCTACATGATCAACCATGCAGGACATACTTTGCAGACCAAAACGATAAAGGAAGAGAATGAGTGAGATTAAAATAGGTGTCATTACGGCATCAGACAGAGCCAGTGCAGGGATCTATGACGATATATCGGGTGTTGCTATCCAGGATACGATGAAAGACTATCTCAAAAGCGAGTTTGAGATCGTGTACAGATGTATTCCCGACGAGCAGACTCAGATCGAAAAGACTATGATAGAACTGTGCGATGATGAAGGTTGCTGTCTTGTCGTGACAACCGGAGGAACGGGCCCGGCTCTACGCGATGTAACGCCCGAGGCGACAGAAAATGTATGTGAAAAGATGATGCCGGGCTTTGGTGAACTGATGCGTCAAGAGAGTCTGAAGTTTGTACCGACAGCCATACTCTCTCGTCAGACAGCAGGTATTCGCGGAAAGTCTTTGATCATAAACCTGCCTGGAAAACCGAAATCCATCCGCGAATGTCTCGATGCAGTCTTTCCGGCGGTGCCTTACTGTATCGATCTTATCGAAGGTCCGTTCCTGGAGTGTAACGAGGATGTGATCAAGGCTTTTCGCCCGAAAGCTAAGTAGCTTTCTTTAGAAAAGCCAAATAGGCTTTCTTCTGTAAAACAAAAATAATGCAGTTTCTTCAGAAAAGCAAGTTGTTTTCTGGATTAAAAGCCATGCATATTTTTAAGAAAAACAAGCAATGAGTCCACTATATAGTTTTTTATATAGTGGATTATATATCGAGTCGGATACCAACAGGACAGTGATCTGAACCGATTATATCCTGCATGATAAAAGCATCTTCAAGACACTCAATCAAGTCATCCGAGATAAAAAAGTAGTCTATTCTCCATCCGACATTTTTTGCGCGTGCCCCCGAACGGTAAGACCACCAGCTGTATTCTTCTTCCTTGTCCCCGTGGACATATCTGAAAGTGTCGATATAACCGTTATCAACCAGTTTGTCCATCCATTCGCGTTCAATTGGCAGGAAACCGGAGGTCTTTGCATTGGCTTTTGGGTTTTTAAGGTCTATCTCCTTGTGGGCCGTGTTGACATCACCGCAGATGACGATGGACCTTCCATTTTCCCTGAGTGCATTACAGTGATCAAGAAAATCATCATAGAACTTCATCTTTACTGCCAGTCTTTCTTCGTCTTTTTGGCCGTTGGGAAAGTAGACATTAAAAAGTACGAAATCTCCAAAGTCCTGCTCTACGATACGGCCTTCGCGTCCGAGGTCGATCTCATGTCTGTTGTGGGTGTACTCAGGAAGCATAGCCGACCATGTTGCTGTCCCCGAATAACCCTTTTTATCTGCGGAGTTGACTGCCCTGTGTGCATACTGCAATTCAAAAATATCATCAGGGATCTGTTCTTCAAGCGACTTGATCTCTTGAAGACAGAGGATGTCCGGTTCTCTCTCATCGATCCATTTAAGGGCCTCTTTATTGGCAACTGCGCGAATTCCGTTTACATTCCATGAGATGATTTCTATAGACAAAAGTGTTCCTGTTGTTTTTTCTGAATTCTATCAAAGCGGCAATGTCGTTGGGCTTAACGAAACCAACTATATGTAAATATACAAATTACAGGATTTGTCCTGAGATGGATTGCAAATTAATTTGAATTTGTATATATTAATGGTTCAAAACAAATATATATCGGCTGAGCCTGCAGAGCTAAGGGAAAAGATGAACGAAGAACTCACTCGCGTTGAAGAGATCAAGATCAAACATGGTGTCAAGAAGAGTCGTATACCAGCTAAACTTGATTATATACAGAGTGCAACAGGGCTTGTACTTGCACTTTTTATGTGGGGGCATATGGTCTTTGTATCGAGTATCCTCCTGGGCGAAGAGGTCATGTACAAGGTCACGAAGATGTTTGAAGGGCAGTACATATTCGGCGACTCCTACCCTCAGATCGTCTCGGCCACGGCTGCTCTTCTTTTTATAATCTTTATTGCCCATGCCGGTGTTGCAATACGAAAGTTTCCCGGAAGTTTTAAAGAATACCGTCTTTACCGTGCCCACATGAAACGGATGAAACATGGGGATACGAATCTGTGGTTTTATCAGGTCTTTACCGGTTTCGTGATGTTCTTCCTTGGTTCTGTGCATCTGTATATCATCATGACCCATCCGGCTGATATCGGACCTTATGCATCCAGCGACAGAGTTGTCAGCGACTGGATGGCACCGCTGTATCTTTTACTCCTGCTTGCCGTCGAGTTTCACGGGTCTATCGGATTGTACAGACTGTCCATAAAATGGGGGTGGTTTGAAGGGAAGGACCCTAAAAAGAGCCGCAAAAAGCTTAAGGCATATAAATGGTTTATCACTGTGTTCTTCTTGACTTTGGGTCTGTTGTCTTTGGCGGCCTATATTAAGATCGGTCTGGCACATCAGGACAGGGCAGGTGAACGTTATATCCCTGCCTCTGCTATAGAGAAAGGAGTACAGCTATGAAGATAACATACACGGATGTACTTGTTATCGGTGGCGGATTGGCGGGTCTCAGAGCGGCTACAGGTGTGAAACAGCGCGGGCACGACTGTATTCTTCTAAGTCTTGTCCCGCCAAAGCGGTCGCACTCTGCAGCAGCGCAGGGCGGTATGCAGGCAAGCCTTGGTAATGCGATCAAAGGTGAGGGCGATAACGAAGACGTGCATTTTGAAGACACAGTCAAGGGAAGTGACTGGGGCGCAGATCAAAAAGTTGTCCGTATGTTCACAAACACAGCACCTAAGGCGATCCGTCAGCTTACTGACTGGGGTGTTCCATGGACAAGGGTGCGCAAAGGCGACCATCAGGTGATCATCAATGCGCAAAAAGTGACAATCACGGAGAAAGAAGAGGCTCACGGCCTCATCACAGCCCGTGATTTCGGCGGGACCAAAAAGTGGAGGACCTGCTACACTTCAGATGGTACCGGCCACTCAATGCTCTTTGCTATGGACAACAAGGCCCATGAAGACGGCATAGAAGTACGTGAACGCATGGAAGCGATAGCACTTATCCATGAGAACAACCGCTGCTACGGAGCTGTTGCAAGAAACCTGATGACAGGTGAGCTTGTCGCTTATGTCTCAAAGTCTACTGTTATAGCAACAGGCGGTTACGGGCGTATCTATAAGGTCTCGACAAACGCCGTCATCTGTCAGGGGATGGGACAGGCCATCGCACTTGAGACCGGAGTGGCAACACTTGGGAATATGGAAGCAATCCAGTTTCACCCTACAGCCATCGTACCTGTAGGTATCTTGACCACCGAAGGGTGTCGGGGTGACGGCGGACTTCTTACCGATGTCGACGGTTACCGTTTTATGCCGGACTATGAACCTGAGAAAAAAGAACTTGCAAGCCGGGATGTCGTCAGTCGACGAATGGTCGAACATATGCGCAAGGGCAAGGGTGTGAAATCGCGTTATGGAGATCATCTTTGGCTCGATATCACGAACTTGGGCCGTGAACATATCGAGAAAAACCTGCGTGAGGTAAAAGAGATCTGCGAAAGCTTCTTGGGAATCGACCCGGCCGTTGATCCTATTCCGGTCCGTCCGACACAACACTACTCTATGGGCGGTATCAGAACAGACTACAAAGGCGAGAGCCAGACGCTTAAGGGACTCTATTCCTGTGGTGAAGCGGCGTGTTGGGATATGCACGGATTTAACCGTTTGGGCGGTAACTCGGTTGCAGAGACGGTAGTCTCAGGTATGCTCGTGGCCGAATACATCTCGGATTACTGCGACAGTCCCGAGAGCAGTATCGATATCAATACTTCAGTCATCGAAGGCTTTATTCGCAAAGAGAAAGAAAAACTTGATCTCCTTCTTGAGCCAAAAGAAAACGCTGAAGATGCCTATGAACTGCGTGCGAGAATGGAAGAGATCATGATGGACAAGGTCGGTATCTTCCGTAATGGCAAAGACCTTGAAGAAGCGGTCAACGAGCTGGAAGAGCTGCTTGTGCGTTCACGTAATATCGAAGTCAAAGCAAAGATACTCAGTGCCAGTCCTGAGCTATTCAATGCCTACCGAACACAGAGGATGCTCAAGCTCGCACTTTGCGTTGCAAAGGGAGCATTGGAGCGAAAAGAGAGCCGCGGTGCTCATTCGCGCGAGGATTACCCTGAACGCAACGATGCACAGTATCTGAACCGAACCATCACAAGCTGGCCGGACGAAAATCAGACTATGCCTACGGTGGAATACGAGAAAATAGAGATCAGTGAGATGGAGCTTCCTCCCGGATTCAGGGGATATGGAAAAGACATGACCATGCATCATCCGCAGTCGCAGGTCCGCCAAGAGGAAGTCGACAAGCTAAGAGAAGAACTTATGGCACAGGGTAAAGACCGTTTTGAGATACAAGAAGCCCTGATGCCTTACAGGGATATGATGCCAGAACGCTACCGCGGTAAAAATGAACGCCTCTATGAGAAGTTTGAAGGAGAAGAGAATGTCTAATATCCAAGAAAAAGGGCGTATATTAAAGATATCCATTCTGCGTTTTGATCCCTATATCAAAGGTGATATTCCCAGAGTAGAGACCTTTGAGATCGAAGAAGCTCCGGGTATGACACTTTTTATCGCACTTAACGAGATACGCCAACATCAGGACAATACGCTTAAGTTTGATTTTGTCTGCCGTGCGGGAATCTGCGGGTCATGCGGTATGACTATCAACGGCAGGCCCGGACTCGCCTGCAGGGCTTTGACCTCCAAGATGGATGCAGAAATCTCTCTCGCACCGCTTCCTGTCTTTGAACTTATCGGTGACCTCTCAGTCAATACGGGAAAATGGATGAGCGCGATGGATGAGCGCCTTGAGACCTGGATACATCATGAGAGCGGAGAAGAGTGCGATGTAGATCGCCTTGAAGAGAAGATGGACCCTGATCTGACAGATGAGATCTATGAGCTAGACCGATGTATCGAGTGCGGCTGCTGTGTCGCAGGATGCGGGACTATACTGATGCGCGAAGACTTCGTCGGTGCAGTGGGCCTTAATAAGATCGCACGTTATCAGCTTGACCCGCGCGATAAACGAAATGATGATGACTACTATAACCTGATTGGAGATGAGAACGGTGTCTTTGGCTGTATGTCTTTGATGGGGTGTGAAGATACCTGCCCAAAAGAGCTTCCTCTGCAGTCAAAGATCGCCTACCTTCGACGCAAGATGGTAGACTTAAGAAACAAATAGAAATACCGAACAGATAGCCGTAAATATGTGCCTTTCAGTATAAGATAAAAACATCATGCTGTAACATGCACGATGTTTGTCTTGTACAATATTTAAAAGATCACAACTACTTTCAGATCATGACTTTATTTTAATTTATTATATTATAATAGCGCAATTTTACTACCTAGGGACGGTTAAGATGAATAAGATCAGAGTAGAGTTGTTCAGATTTGATAGCAAGACGGACTATCTTCCATACTATACAAAGCACACACTCAGCTACAGCGAGAACGATACGGTCAACGACCTTCTTGACAAGATAAACAAGTCAAAACCATTCGGTTACAGTGAAAACTGCAACCTTAAGTTCAACGAGTTGTATATCAATGCCAAAGAGAACGTGGCAGAGCTGGTCGCGCGCTGCGGAGACGAGGTGCAGATCAACCCGATCAGCGAGTTCAGATCACAAAAAGACCTGATCATTGACCGAAGCGATTTTATTCAGAAGATGTCGCTTATCGAAAAATACATCGGTGCAGAAGAGAAGATCGCCTACAGAAAGAGCACTGAACTGGCCTATTACGCGTCAAACACCCTAAACTATAACAGAGACTATATTGGGGACCATGTACTGGTTATTGCCGCTGATCTTATTGAAAGAGATTTTTCGCTTAGAAATGAGATCATCGGCCTTTTAGTCAATGAAGAGAACGGTCTGTGGTACCATACTTCCATAGAGAACCGTGTTTTAGACAAAACACTTGAAGCAAAGATACAGAAGATCATCTATCTTGCTCTTGAGTCTGCCAAACCAAGATCAAAGATCGCAAAAAGACTTGCTAGTTTTTGCGAGAAAAAGAACATCAAGGACTTTGAGACGACTGCGGCTGTTTCGGCTTCCAAAGTTGCACAGTCCTTTGACGGTTTCAATATCGCAGCATATCATGGCGTTGAGCAAAGTCAGTTGAAAGAGCTTGTCGAGATATCCAATGCCTCGTATATCCAAATCCCATCAGGGCGTGAAGACCTCGGCTCACACTCGGTACTAACCGACGGCAAGTTCTCGTTTATGATAGCCGGGGATATCCTGATGCAGGCAAAAGACAACAACGCGGACTTCGTCCTTGTGAAAAATGAGACGACAAAAGAGTTTTTTGATAAAAATCAGAAAAAGATGGAAAAGCTCATAGGCAGAGAACTTGGCCTGAGCGTCATCTCCCAAGATCAGTTTGTTCAGCTTCTCGAAGGAGAGAAAGATAGTACAAAACTGGGCTTTAACGAGCATAAGGTAGCTGTTTCTTTTCTCAATTGAGAAAAGGTCTTCTAAATGGCAGTGCTGTAGCTAGACGCCGAAGTGTTTGCTTAGGGGCGATCGGCTGACTTTTATGTTAGACAGATTGAACTGTTCGCTGAGGAGCCTTTTGATAGACACTACCATCCAGTCCGGTGCCTCGGGTGAGACATAGATCGCATCGATGAACTTTTCCAGGTCGCCGACGTTTACAACCAAAGCTTTTTCATCTGCTTTTGACTTGTGTATGACCAGGCGCCACTCTCTCTCATAGCTGTAGGCATTGGCCTTCATAAACAGGGTCAACACACTGCTCGGATACTCAGAAGAAAGTCCGACAGCATTGACATTCGCTTCACCGTCTTTGATATAGTTGTCATAGATAACCTCTCCCATCACGCAGGAAACATTTTCCGACTTACAATAAGTATCACCAACGGCCATGACTCTGTCGACATCGCTGACCAGAGCAACGGAAAAGTTGTGGATACCATAGATCTTCCACATCGCAAGGCTCTCGGATGAGGAAAGGTGCCAACACGATGCAAAGCATTCGTTATTGAGGTTTTCTATCGCTTCTTTGGTCTCTAAGCGCAAAGCATCCGTAGCATCTTTTGGTAATGCAGTAAGCATGGCATCCAGACCAATATAACCCTCTTGTATATCTTCAAAGGCATCTGCCTTGGTGAATCGTAGCTCTTTGGTCTGAAGAAAGTCAAGAAGTTGAATGAGAGGCATATAGCGCCAAAGTTTTTTGTTTTTACCCACTAGTTTCCTTTCTATTGTATGTGCAACGTTAAAAATGAACAATCAAAAAACCTGTCTACAGTTTTTTTTAAGTAACAAGTTTGTGGTTACTTCTGCACTTATATTTTACTGTCTGTTGCTCTTTAATAGACAACATTCTATATGACGAATACTAAAATTGCCATAATACCCAACACTGGCAGTCATGGTCAGTAGAAAAGCATGAGAGCATCATACAGAAGAGATACAGTGAAAATATTAGTTAAATAGAAAAGGGAAGGGTGATAAGGCAAAAAGCCTTACCGTAAAGATTATATGAAGTTGACTTCAGAGACGTGGTGCTGAAGACCAAGCTCTTTGCCGTCGATACCGAAGGCAAGACCGATCATCTGCTGCATGTGAAGTACAGGGAGTTTGACATCACGGCCAATAGCCTTAGAGGCATGCTCATACTGTGTATCAAGCTTGAGGTGACATAGCGGACAAGGCGTTACCATCCAGTCTGCATTGTTGTCCATGGCTCCCATAAGGGCATTACCCGTAAGGGTTGCTGCTGTATGCGGTGCCTGTAGCTCTGCGTGGAAACCACAGCATTTGTTCTTTTCATCATAATCGACATTATGACCGCCGCACGCAAGGATAAGATCATCCAGTGAGCGCGGTGCATAAGCATTTTCGTGACCGTTTGAATCTTCATGCGTCTCAGAAGGACGGATATTGTGACAGCCGTAGAATGGTGCAATATTGAACTCTGCAAGCGGTTTGACGACCATCTTTTTAAGATTGTCAAGACCAAAATCATCGATGATAGCGTACAGGAAGTGCTTGATCTCAGAGGTGCCTTTGTACTCAAGACCTACTTCTGCAAGCTTCTCGTTAACCTTGGCTTTCATCTCAGGGTCATTGTCAAGACGGCGCTTGGTAAGCATCGTATTAAGCTGACAGGTATTACAGATCGTTAC
>JBFEYG010000037.1:0-13581 GCA_041562275.1 Sulfurimonadaceae bacterium
AATATATCCGATGTGTCGACACCATGGGCTGATTTTGACCGTTACGGCAAGTTCTATTACAATGCAAGAAAGGTGGATATCGCACCATCGACTGATGCTAATGTGAAGACGATCGCTTATATTGCCTATAGTCTAGGCGGTATAGTGGCGGTTGACGTTACCGGTTTTGATACAGCTACAGCACGCGATGCGAACTGTACGAACAATGCAGGCTTCTTAACGGGGAAATATCTTGGTTATGCACCTGCTGTTCCGGCACATGGACCGGATGAGATGACCGGTGCACAAGCCCAAAGCCTGTATCCGTATTTTGGAGCAGGGATGTTAAAAGAGACGGGTGTTATTGATGTGAAGGTAGATACTGCAAATAATAATGTCTATTATTCAGACCATTTTGCCGGCTTACTTGTGATGAAGAGTGCCTCACATCCATGGCTTCACTGGCACGGCGATGGCGTGACATATGACAATGATACGGATGGGATACCTGGAAACCATGGGCCGGATTATGAGTTTGTCACCTCTTACGATATGACACCGGTGCCGTTGGGAGAAGAGTCAGTACCTGCTTATATCTTGGAGTCACCGATTCTTTTGAAAACCGGTGAACTCAGTGGTCATGGTAATGAATTTGCACTCACAGGAAACTTTACTCCGGCGGAGGCAGGTCAGGTTGATATTGTCCTTTCTGCAGGCGGTGGAGGTCTGAATTTTATCGACTTGAATTTAGTAAGCGAGGATCAGGCTGACAACTCGTTTACAGTGCCTGTGCATATTGCCACTACGGATGAGATAGGTGCTGCTGCAGACGGTTCACCGACAGCAGAGATCAATATCGGCCATGCTGCAGGTGTGACTTCGCATGATGGCCTGTTGTTCCTTGCCGACGGACCGCATGGTACGACAGTATGGAACATAGCAGATAATGAATGTACGCCGACAGATGAGGTCCATGTGGTGGCAAACTCACTGCAAAGTGAATATCCGGTAGAGGCTGATGGAACAATGATACACCCGACTCCGCATGCTCATGATGTTATTCTGGATGGATCGAATAATACAGCGTTAGTGATGTCACAAAGCCGTGGTGTACGTCGTGTCAGCTTGTCTGAGGGTACTGTAGGGCATCCTGTACTGCTCTATCCAAAAGATACCGATATCTTTGAACACAATAAAGATGAAGGGAATGTCGTTGATTTCTTGAGCATGCAAGACCATGCTTATGATGTAGCATTAAGAGGTTCTTTGGCCTTTACTGCTGATGGAAGTAATGGTCTGACAGTCTATGACTTGAGCAAAGATCCGACTGATCCGACAAGTGGTTATGTTGTGAGTAATGTGGGAGGGGATACGGATTCAAAACCTCCTTTAGGCCAAGCTTCCGGAGTGGCACTTTGGACAAATGCTGCTACAGGAAAAACCTATGCCTTTGTCGCTGCGGGCAGCCGTGGGATTGGTGTCGTTGATGTTACGGATGCAAAAAATATGATCCTTATCAAAGTGTTTGAACCGATCAAGATCGATGAGTTGGAAGGACATATCGGCGAGGCTGACGGTAAAAGTGTTGATGTAAAGGTTGTTGATAATCATGCTTTCTTTACCTATGACAGTTTTGGAGTCGTAGCCTATAGTATTACTGATCTGATCAAACCTCTGCCTGATGGCATGGATCCGACAAATATCTGGGATCCGGGTGAAGTCGGTGAGCGTCCGGAAGCGGTAGCACGCTTTAAACTTCAAGACCCAGCGTGGTTTGGTAGTGCTGAACTTTCCGAATTGAGCGGTGGTGCTGTCGGCATGGATGTTCTTCGTGTCAATGGGAAAAATCTGTTTTATATAGCCTACGGTGATGCCGGAGTTATTAAAATAGATTGGACAAATCCGGCTAAACCTGTATTAGTACAACATGCCAATACAGTCGGTTTTGCATCGGATGTGACAGTCGTCAACGGACGTGGTTATGTGGCAGACGGTGCCGGCGGATTGGCATTGTTGAAATAGATGTCTGACTCTTCTACACACTAGAAGAGTCAGCCTTTTTCTGGTAAACTTCAGATAGATACTAAAAAAAGGACAACTATGCGTATTGTGATCGTGGGTGGTGGTATTGCTGCAGCTTATATGGCAAACGCATTTAAAGAGCATGCCCCCGAACATGAAATAATAATTATCTCCAAAGAATCAAACCCCCCTTATGATCGTATTCACCTCTGCTCCCTAGTCAACGGTTCTGCCAAGATTAGAGATATTGCATTGAAACTTCCTTCTGATGTTAAGCTGGAACTGAACTCTGAAGTGATAAGAATCGATAAAGACGTGAAAGCTGTCTATACGAAAGATTCGAGTTTTATCTACGATATTCTTATCATCGCAACCGGTTCGACCCCCCGTACGCTCTTTGATATCGAAGGGATAAAAAATGCCCGGACCTTTAGAAGTGCAGCGGACAGTGAATGTATAGCTGAATGTACCAAGGACAAGAATGTTGTGATGATGGGTGTGGGTCCAATCGGTCTTGAGCTGTTGGATACACTTTGCGCTCTAGAAGGGCCTAAAAAGATCTATCTTGTCTCACGCGGAATGCATCTGTATGACAGATCACTATCGCCATCCGCAGTCGAGTTGATGAAGCAGACCTATGAAGAGAACGATCCCCGTGTGGAAATACTTCTGGAAGAAGAGATAGTGAAGAACAAGATCGAAGGGGACAGTATCACTCAGATCGTCATGAAATCACGAACGATAGAGGATCCTTTTCTTATCTTTGGCGTCGGTATCTCACCGAGTGTAGAGTGTGCGATGGGTACGGTGGATATTGACAAGGGTATTCTTGTAAACGCGTTTATGCAGACTTCGGATCCTTTTATCTATGCGGTCGGTGAAGTAGCCCAGATGCAGGATGGTTATATTGCAGGGCGGGTACGCGAATGTACCCTTCAGGCCGATGCTGCTGTCGCTTCGATATTAGGTATTGAACATGAAGGATTTAAAGAGATCGTGACAATCGATGGTCTCAAAGTCGGTTCTTTTTTACTGGCAGATGTCACATCCACGCATTACGATCCAAAAGACAAGGAGAACGAGGATATCGTCATCTCGTCCAAAGCAGAAAAACGAATCGATCAGTACATCCTCAACAAGGAGAGACTGGTACGGTTCATAGGGATCAATACCAATGTCGATGTGCGGGCATTGCAGAAGATGATGGAAGAAGATGAGCCGGTAGATGCCTCCAGTTTTTATTCCAACCGTCTGTTAAGTGAACGGGGTAAACTTGTTTGCAGTTGCGCCAGCGGCTATGAGAAAGATCTTGTCGATATCATTACAACACAATGTATCGAGAACTTTGCAGAACTTAAGCCCTTTAGTGAAGCAGGACGAGTCTGCGGACGCTGTAAAAAAGACATCGAACAGTTGATAAACGATACCCCTGTCGATGCGACAGCTGCTGCTTGTATAAGAGCAGAACGTGAGGCTAAGGCAAAAGCAGAAGAATTGGAAAAAGTCCAGCGCCGTATCAAGAAATATAATGCTCTTCATCCTAAAAACCAGATCGAAGGTGAGAATCTGGAAGAAGCGATTAAAGCCTTTGATATGAGTCATGAATATAACCGTTGGGTCTCGATGTTGACGGCTAATATGCGGCTTGAACCGGAGTATGAGCCGCTTGTAAGCCAAGGGGTCGAGCAGCTTAACAAAATACCTATTATATGGCTGGAATTGGCCGACTGTACAGGAAACTCAGAAGGATTTATCAAGTCTGCCCACCCTAAGATAGACGACCTTATCTTGCAATATGTCTCTTTGGATTATCATGAACTGCTCATGGCTGCTTCGGGTGATCAATCGGAATCTGTTTTGGATGGGATCATAGACAATGACGCCGGCAAGTATATTTTGATGGTCGAAGGTGCCGTTCCCTTGGGTATGGAAGGAAAGTTCTTGCGTATCGGACCCAAGGGTGAGACGGGTGCAGAACTTCTACGGCGTGTTGCCAAGAATGCGGCTGCAGTACTCTCTATAGGCTCGTGTGCTTTTGACGGAGGTGTGGTCGCAGCCGCGCCGAATCCTACGGGAGCGGTCGGTGTTGCAGAGGCTTTGGGCAGGGATGATATCATCAATCTTCCCGGCTGTCCGGTCAATCCGATCAACATCGTAGGAACGCTTCTGCACTACATCATGTTTGATGAACTGCCAAAGTTGGATGAGAAGAACCGTCCGGAGTGGGCTTACGGATTTAGAGTCCATGATAACTGCGAACGCCGCGGCCATTATGATCTGGACGAGTTTGTTCTGGAGTGGGGAGACGAGGGAGCGAAAAAAGGGTGGTGCCTTTTCAAGATGGGATGCAAGGGGCCCTATGCCGATCTTAACTGTTCTCTTGTGAAGTTCAATGAGGGAACAAGCTGGCCGGTACAGGCCGGACACGGCTGTTTTGGCTGCGGACTTGGAAAGCTTGCCTTTGACCATCTGGCCAACAACAGGGAAGTCGATGATGAGACCAAGAGACTTTTGGAAGAGGCAAGGAAAAGTCATGGTAAGTAAAAAAATTATAATAGACCCCATTACAAGGATAGAAGGTCATCTGCGTATCGAGGTCGAAGTTGACGAAAACAATAAAGTCACCGAAGCCTGGGCTTCGGGTCAGCTTTTTCGCGGGATCGAGATCATTCTTAAGGGACGAGACCCACGTGATACGGGTCTGATCGCCCAGCGGATCTGCGGGGTCTGTACCAATGTGCATTACCGCGCTTCGATCAGTGCTGTTGAAGATGCTTATGGTATTGTCTTGCCGAAAAATGCAGAGATCATCCGAAATCTTGTCACACTTGCCCTTTTTGTACAGGATCATATCATCCATTACTATCATCTGCATTCGCTTGATTATGTGGACGTGGTGAGTGCGCTTGAAGCAGATCCTGAAAAAGCGGCTGAGATCGCAAAAGAATACCATGAGAATCCTTACCGAAACTCGCCTGAACATTTGAAAAGTGTCCAGGAAAAACTCGGCTCATTTGTCAAAGCGGGACGTCTGGGGCTTTTCGCCAACGGGTATTGGGGACACTCCGCCTATAGGTTCTCACCCGAAGAAAACCTTATTCACATGAATCATTATCTTGAAGCTCTGGGTGTTCAGCGTGAGATGAGCAAGGCGATCGCAATCTTTGCCGGTAAGACACCGCATCCGCAAAACCTTGTCGTCGGAGGCGTCACCAGTGTTGCGGATATGCTCAACCCCCAACGGCTGAACGACTTTATGTTTATTATCAAAGAGACGAGGGAATTTATAGAACGCGCCTATATCCCGGATATGAAGATGGCGGTAAAAGCCTATAAGGACGAGATCAAGAGCGGCCATGGGCGCGGCATCGGAAATTTCATGGCAGTCGGCGGCTATAGCTTTGGCAAGTCCGATCAGCTGTTTGAAGGCGGTGTCATCACTTCTCATGATTTTGATCATATCGAGGATTTTGACGATGCTTATATCACCGAGGAGGCATCGCGCTCCTGGTATGCCGATGATGCGCCTGTCTCCCCTTACGATGGTGAGACAACGCCTTTTTATACCGACCTGAACGAAGACGGAAGTCTGAAAAGCGAAGGCAAGTACAGCTGGGTCAAAGCGCCGCGCTACAAGGGAAAACCGATGGAGGTCGGACCGGCGGCACGTATGATCATAGGCTATGCAAAATCTTCCAAGGGCATAACCCCATATATGAAACGTTTTATGGATGCAACAGGGTTGGAGCTAATGGATTTTTCCAGTACACTCGGACGCAATGCTGCCCGCGCTGTAGAAGCTCAGGTCTGTTGTGACAGCGTCTTTGATTTTTGCAGCGACCTGATTGAAAACATTAAATACTATGACGAAGAGACATGGACAAAGTACAGTTTTGAAGCACTTCCAAAAGAAGCGAAAGGACGGGGGATTTTCGAGGTCCCGCGCGGTGTACTCTCACATTTTGTCCGTATTGAAGATGCCAAGGTCTCGAACTATCAGGCTGTAGTCCCGACGACATGGAATGCCTCGCCAAAAGATGCATCGGGTATCCGGGGTCCTTATGAAGAGTCTTTAATAGGCATCACCCTTGCTGATCCTTCCTCTCCTTTGGAAGTCTTGCGAGTGGTTCACTCCTTTGATCCTTGTCTTGCCTGTGCGGTGCATGTGATGGATATCAAAGGCAAGTCACTTGCAAAGTACAAGATAAATCCCGTCTGTTCAGTCTGAAAACAAAGAAAAGTCCGGCTCTTCAAACGCCTTTTAAAAAGGCAGTTGTCTTGTGTTATTTAAAAATCTTTTCCCTGTTCATTATTCTTAAATCTGACTTATATGGTTTCAATATTTCTTAATTATAAGTATGATACAGTGACTTATAACTATCTCTAATAGGAGGGTCATTATGAACGGTTTTGATGCACTCTATTTTAAAGCTAAGGATCGTGTTAAAGTCTTGTCTTCTTTGCCTTCGACGAAGGAGCAGTCAATCGAGCAAATGCTTGAAAATCGTGGGGTAGGTCGGCGTGATTTTATGAAGTGGGCTGCGACGATCACGACCATGCTGGCTTTACCCTCCCAATTTACTCCTTTGTTCGCTGAAGTAGCCAAGCTGGCAGACCGGCTTCCGCTTATTTGGCTTCATATGGCTGAATGTACGGGATGCAGCGAATCGCTTATCCGCTCTGATGCGCCTACGATAGACTCTCTTATATTTGACTATATCTCTTTGGATTACCACGAGACCTTGATGGCCGCAGCAGGGTGGCAGGCAGAAGAGTTGCTGGAGCATGCCATGAAGGACCATGCCGGACGTTATATTCTGCTGGTTGAAGGGGGAGTGCCTACTGCAATGGATGGTCTTTATCTGACGCTGGGTGCACAGGGCAGAACGGGCCTTGATCTTGTTCAAGAAGCAGCCAAGAATGCAGCGGCGATCTTTTCGATAGGGACCTGTGCCAGTTTTGGCGGTATTCAGGCTGCTGCTCCAAATCCTACCGGAGCAAAAGGTGTGGATAAGGTTGTTAAACAGCCTGTTATAAACGTACCGGGTTGTCCTCCGAGTGCGAAAAACATCGTCGGTACATTGATGCACTTTCTACTTTTTGGTACCTTGCCCGCACTTGATCTTTACAGCCGTCCGAAATGGGCGTATGGCAATCGTATCCATGACCTTTGCGAACGCCGCGGACATTTTGATGCAGGCGAGTTTGTTGAAAACTTTGGTGATGACGGGGCAAAAGACGGATGGTGTCTCTACAAGCAGGGGTGTAAGGGGCCGTATACCTTTAACAACTGTTCAACAGAACGCTTTAATCAACATGTAAATTGGCCGATTGGGGCAGGGCATGGCTGTATGGGCTGCAGCGAGCCAAACTTTTGGGACACTATGGGGCCGCTCGAAAAACCATTGCAGTCACATCTGGCTATGGGCCTGAATACGACAGTGGATAAGATAGGGACTACTTTACTGACGGCCACAGTCATAGGTATCGGAGCCCACGCGGTTGCCAGTATGTTTATGAATAAAAAAGATGAGAAACAGGAGTAGAATATGGCAAATAAACGCGTAGTAATCGATCCCATCACACGAATAGAAGGGCATCTTCGTATCGAGGTGGAAGTCGATGAGAACAATGTTGTGCAAAAAGCTTACTCTTCTTCTACGCTATGGCGCGGGATAGAGCTTATCCTAAAAGGGCGTGATCCGCGTGATGCGGGTCTGATGGCACAGCGGATTTGCGGGGTCTGTACCTATTCGCATTACAAGGCCGGAGTAGAAGCCGTTGAAGATGCTCTGGGTGTGGAACCCCCCTATAATGCTAAGCTTGTCCGTTCACTTTTGAATGAGTCCCTTTTCATGCATGACCATACGGTGCATTTTTATCATCTGCATGGCTTAGATTGGGTTGATGTCGTCTCTGCTCTGAGTGCGGATCCGGAAAAAGCATCCAAGCTGGCATTTAAATACAGCGATCTGCCTATTGCAACAGGAACGGATGAACTCAAAGCCGTGCAGCTACGGGTCAAAGGTTTTGTTGAAAAGGGCCAGATGGGACCCTTTGCCAATGCCTATTGGGGAAACAAGACCTATAAGTTCTCACCAGAGCAGAATCTCATCGCCCTTTCGCACTATCTAAAAGCACTTGAAGTACAGCGTACTGCGGCACAGATGTTTGCCATCTTTGGAGCGAAACAGCCCCATCCGCAGAGTCTTGTTGTCGGTGGAGTTACCTGTGTGAGAGATGTCTTAAGTCCATCCAGACTGTCAGAATGGAAGGCAAAATATGAGATCGTAAAAGATTTTATCGACCGTGCCTATTATGCGGATATCGCGATGGCGGCAGAGGCCTATGGAACAGAAGAGAGTGTGTTGGGCGGAGTTGGCGTCAAGAACTTTCTTGCAGCAGATGCCTTTTTACTGAACAGGACGGAGCATCTTTTTCAAAGCGGCTATATCAAAAACGGTGATCTAAGCCAGGTCTATGATATTGATGATATGAAGATCGAAGAAGATGTGACCTATGCATGGTATAAAGGACATCGGTCACTGCAGCCTTATAATGGAGCGACAGAGCCAGAGTATACGGGTTTTATTGATGGTGATACTGTTAATGGAAAGGCAAAGATCATCAATGAAAAGGACAAATACAGCTGGGTCAAAGCTCCGCGTTATGACAAGGAGCCGATGGAGGTAGGACCTCTTGCCTGTCTCTTAGTCAATTATGTCCGCGGCAACGAGAAAGTCCAAAAAGAGGTCAATGACTTTTTAAAGAAAACGGGATTGCCGGTGGAAGCACTTTTTACGACGCTTGGACGTACGGCTGCACGTATGTTGCAGACTAAACTGGTGTCGGATAATGCGATCATCACTTTCAATTCTCTTATTGAGAACCTTAAATCGGATGATGCTACCTATACAAAATTTGAGATCGATCCCGAAAAAGAGTATCAGGGCCGTTTTATCGGTGAAGTGCCTCGCGGTACACTGAGCCATTGGGTGAGTATTAAAAATGGAGTCATCAAGAATTACCAGGCGGTTGTCCCGACGACCTGGAATGCCGGTCCGATGGACGCTAACGGGGAGATTGGACCTTATGAGGCTTCTCTTGTCGGATTAAAAATCGAGGATCCGACAAAGCCCTTGGAAGTGTTGAGGGTTATTCACTCTTTTGACCCGTGTATGGCATGTTCTGTACATGTGATGGATGTCAAAGGTGTGGAGATCAGTGAGTTTAAGGTCAACCCTTTAAGCAGCGGTGCTGCTTGTAGTAGTTAAAGGAGAATAGGATGAGCACACCGGAAGAAGAAGTAGCTGTTGAGCATGTAGAATTTGTCTACAGCAGCACCAATCGGATATTGCATTGGATACGGGCTTTTATGATTACCGGACTTGCGATAACGGGTTTTTATATAGCCAGTCCTTTTCTTGCTCCTGGGGAGTCAAGCGATCATCTTCTTTACGGAGAATGGGTCTATTGGCATCTTGTCTTCGGATTTATTCTTATTGCGGGAGCCTTGCTGAGAATCTATCTTTTCTTCTTTGGCGTGAACAGCACGGGTGAGCTGATGTCGCTTAAAGATGTCTCCAGTGTAGAGTCCTGGAAGATCGCGTTAAAGTCTTATTTTTTCGTCGGTGAACTTAATAAAAAAGGTATGTATGGACCTTTACACTTTATGTCCTACTTTATGATCACTGTGTTTATCGTGATGGCTTCTGTCACAGGATTAATACTGTATGTGCATGTCTATCATCAGGGACTTGGGGGATTTTTATATGAGCCGATGAAACAGCTCGAATATTGGATGGGCGGATTGGCAATGGTCCGTCTGCTGCATCATATCACGATGTGGGGTTTTTTGATCTTTGTCCCTATTCATATCTATATGGTCGTCTGGTCAGCAATCCGTTTTAAACATGCTGCTTTGGATGTTATGTTTACGGGCTATGATTATCATCTTATTAAAGACAAGCATAATAAGAATAATAAGAAATGAGGGTCTTACTTCTTGGCATAGGCAACCTTCTCTTCGGAGACGAGGGTGTGGGTGTACATTTTATCAATTACATCGGTAAAAAATATCGTTTTGGAGGTGATAATACCTTTGATATCATAGACGGAGGGACATTGGCACAGAGGCTTATCCCGATAATGGTGGAGTATGACGAGATCATCATCGTCGATACGATCAATGCTCCCGGAGTCAAGGCAGGTGAGCTCTATTTCTTTGATTTTGAAGCGATTCCCGAGGCGGTGAACTGGCAGGGAAGTGCACATGAAGTCGAGATGCTTCAGACCCTGCATATGATGGACCTGGTCGGTGACCGTCCTAAGACGATGATCATGGGGGTCGTCCCGACGGTGATCGAAGCGACGGAGTTCTCTCTTTCCGAGGGGGTTGCTAATGCAGTTTCTTTGATGGAGGAAACACTGCTCGGGTATCTGAAGGATCTGGGTATCGATGTTATAGAAGAAGATAAGGATGTGAGTATTTACTCTGTTCTGCCTCACTCGTTTAAGTCTGCCGATGCATATAGCCTTTAAGTTTCACTACATCCACGACAATGCTCTTTTTACGCGTCTGTTAAAGCGCATCGCTGAACGATCCCCTCTGAAGCTGACACTGTATAAAGAGAATATGGATCATATCATCGCTGCATCAGGAAATCAGAGTGAGCTTGAAGCATTGGCAGAACTTGTCTCACAGATGGTTCCCCAATCTCTTTTTTTAGTGGAACACAGCATCGAAGAGATAGAGACGATCGATGAATCGAAGCAGTTAAGTGTTGAAGATACCGTTTATAAAGTACCTTACTGCCCTGAATGCCAAACGAAGGTCATGCAGACGATGGATCCTTTTGAAAAATGCTCTGTCTGCGGTTTCAGCGATGAGACACTTACATTAGATGATCTATGTGCCTTTGTTGAGATCGAAGAAGAACGACCTTTAAGCGTGTTTGAGACCTTGGCCGAACGGTTGATAAAGAGTGGGAGACTCTCCCTTCCCACCTATAACGGGGTACGTAACTTTTCTTTGTTGGGTGCTCAAGAGGATATCGGCAAGGCTATATTGATCTGTGATCCCTCAGAACTCTCAAGTTCTTTTGTAATAACCCAAGATGAACTCGATACGCTGATGATGATCGAAAAACCCTCTCTTCGTTTAAAGCCAAAGATCAAGTTTAGAGCTGAATATGAGTTGCAAAGACCTTTTTACCCGGTCTTCTTTGCCGATGACAAGATCACTCTGGCACTGACACTTGCGCTTTCACGTAAAGGTGTTTTTGCACTCTATTGTGATGAATGGAACGCTTTGCGTGCGGCTTCAGCATTGGGCGAACATGTGATTATCGATGCAGGACGGGATATGCTGCCCTACAGAAACCCTATGACGATGGAGCAAGCAGCCTGCTGTACATTTGACGGTTATACAGCCCTGGGAAATAAGGGAGGCCTTTTCCTGGATGCAGGCTTTTCACTGACTGAACCCTGTGTCAGGTTTATTGCCAGAGATGAACCTTCTTCAGCCAAAGGGATCTTCTTTGAGTCTTCCCATGCGGCCTTGCGTTCGGTCGTCCTGGAGCATGACCTGCAAGGGAAATCACTCTGCAGTATCTACCTTAGCCGCAGACACAATTCACAGATCTTCTGTTTCTCTTCCAAGATAGGCTATACCCAGCTGGCAGCATTTTCTGCAGCGTTGTTGGATACGCCTAAGGCAATGATGGATTCTATCTCACAGATGGATGAGGAAGGGAGCCGCCTTGTCGCCAATTATAAAAAAAGCAACCCTAAGCTTTATGAGCAGATAGAAAATGCGAGTTTTGATACTGCTGAAGGGGTGTCGATGTTGAGCAGATTGTGGGCTATGGCAGCTGTGTTTATCGGTCTGTGCGAAGGCGGAGATATGCATAAGGCCTGCGAAGAACTTGAAGCGGTAGCACTTGAGTTTAACGGAAAGTCAGGACCTCGCATCGATTACAAGGTGATGAAGAGTGAGAACGGCTATATGGTGGATCCGAGACTGGCTATCAGGTCGGCGATGAGTTTTAAGCTAGCCGGCGTCGATGAGTATCTGCTGAGTTTCGGCTTCATAGATTCGCTGGCAGACTTTATAGCCGAACAGGCGGAATTGGCCGATGCAAACATTGCCATCGAAGGGGTGAGTCTAAACGGAAGCATGTTTGAGAACCGTCAACTTCTGATGCGCAGCTACAATGCACTGAGTCCAAACTATACGATATACAGAAACAGACGACTTTCTTTGGACGGTGCCAATCTTGCCATAGGAGCAATCACCCTTGGAAGTGAATAAAAAAATCGAGATCAGCGGTCTTGTTCAAGGTGTCGGTTTTCGTCCTTTCATCTATCAGCTCGCCTCGCGTTATGAACTCAAAGGATATGTTCAGAACAACAGTGCAGGGGTGCAGATCGAGATCGAAGGCAGTCTGAGCAGGGTTGAGATCTTTATGCAGGCTCTGCGTCAAGAATTCCCTCCCCTGGCTCGTATCGATTCTCTCAACAGCACAGATGGGAGTCTCCAAAGCTATGAGACATTTCAGATCATTTCAAGCGAAGAGGAGAGGGATAAAAGCGCTTTGATCTCGCCGGACATCTCCCTGTGTGATACCTGTAAGAAGGAGATGGATGATCCTTCTAACAGACGTTACAAATATCCCTTTATCAACTGTACCGACTGCGGTCCGCGCTATAGCATCATCGAGACAGTACCCTATGACAGACCCAACACAAGCATGCGGTTTTTCACGATGTGCAAGCAGTGTGAGCAGGAGTATACCAATCCTCTCGACCGCCGATTTCATGCCCAGCCGATCAGCTGTTTTGAGTGCGGACCGACGGTAAGCCTTCTTGATTCGGAGGGTATGGTCTTAGAGCAGGAAGCAGAAGCCATAGCAATGGCAGTCCAAGCAGTCTTGGAGGGAAAGATCATCGCCCTTAAGGGTCTTGGCGGTTTCCATCTGATCTGCGATGCCGAGAATGTTGAAGCAGTATCGCGTCTGCGGACAAGAAAGAAGAGACCGGGCAAACCTTTTGCCGTGATGTTTGCCGATATCCGCATGATCAAAGCTTCGGCAGAGATATCACCTGAGGAAGAGCGCCTGATACGATCCAAAGAGAAACCTATCGTCATAACAGCCAAGAAAAAGACTTCGGCACTCTGCGATGAGGTTGCTCCTGGGATAGACCGTCTAGGCGTCTTCCTTCCCTATACACCTCTGCATCATCTTCTGCTGCAAGGCATACAAAAGCCTGTTGTAGCGACAAGTGTCAACCTCAGTGAGGAACCGATCATAAGTGATGCCAAGGTGATCTTAGAAAAGCTAGGCCATGTCGTTGACTTTATATTGGACCATGACCGCGAGATCATCAATACGAATGATGACAGCGTGATGCAGATCGTTGCAGGCAAGACGGTCGTGCTGCGTATGGCCAGAGGCTTTACTCCCAAGAGCATGACCCTGCCTTTGAAGAGCAAAAAAAAGATACTGGCCATCGGAGCCCACCAAAAAGATACGATCACGCTTGCCTTTGAAGACAGACTTATCCTCAGTCCGCATATAG
>JBFEYG010000038.1:0-13529 GCA_041562275.1 Sulfurimonadaceae bacterium
GAAAAGGTCTTTCCCGAACCTGCTGACGCCTCATAGGCATGAAAATCAATGAAGCTCATTACAGTTCCCTCCCGCACAGATGCGTATAGGGACAAAAACGGCACTCTTTTATATCTTCCGTCTTCTCAAAATCAAAGACCTTCGTCTCCCTTAAGGTATTAAGATGGCTATACAAAAGTTCCAGCTTTGCTTCTAAAAGATCCTCATTCACCACCTTTCCGCTTTTGAGGTCATAATATCCGCACGACTTCACATCACCCTCATTCTGAGCCAGAAGGTAGTAGAATTCCAACTGAAAATCATTGGCACTCTCAATTGTGCTGGCAGTATATTTTGGATAGGAACCGCTCTTGTAGTCTAATACTTCCAAGCCGTCCGGGGTCCTGTCTATCCTGTCTATCTTTCCGTTTAGCCGTATCCCGCACACCTCTTTGGAGAGCGCCTTTTCGCAGGCTAAAACTTCGGACTCTTTAAAGCGTTCTATATCTGAGTCTATCAGGGCATCCAGACGTTTGAGCCACAGTTTTTGCAGATATTTGTCCAAGACGGTATTGGCCGAGTTCTCCTTCAAGGCTGCGGCTATAGCCCCACGAAGCTCTTTTTTGTCGCTAAAACGGTTCTTTTTCTCATAAACGTCCTTGAGTGCGTCATGCAAAGCATTTCCGATCTCATGTTCGGCAGGAAGGTCTTTTTCGATCTCATGCTCCTCCAGCCCGTCTATATAGTGATGATAGAACTTGCGCTTGCAGGTCAAGAAACTCTTCAGTCCCGTAGCAGAGAGAGCATGCTGGGTAAAATCATAGGCTTTTTCTATCTTCTCTTCTGCCTGCTCTGTCTGTCTATGGTTTTCAAACAAGACATTCGCATACTGGGCTTCCTCATAAACTGTCTCTGTTGTGATACCCAACTGCGTCAAAAAACGTGAAGGGACACTCTCGGCCGATTCGACATAGGCGATAGCGACCTCTTTTGCACGTAAAAACAGATTGTTGTAATAAAGCTTCTGCAATGACTCTCTGTCCGAAGCACCGGGCAGACCGGCCTTAATTCGTGTGGCTGAGTTTAGAAACAGGTCTTTCTCGCTTTTTCGAGGAACCGTTCCTTCATTGAAATCGACGACGATGACACCGTCAAAGGCGACTGAGCGTGTCTCAAGTACTCCCATGACCGTTATCTTTCCCCCTCTAACGTCATCCGTACTTCTGTTTTTAAGCCTGTTCATAAACAGATGCAGAGCAGATTTAAACGAACTTCCTTTCAGAACAGGCAGTAGTTTCTCAAAATAAAAGAGCTCTTCTTCTATGATCTTTAAAACCGGTTTGCTCTTTTCATTAGCGATAAAGGGTGCCAACAAAGCATTAAAGTCAAGTGTCTGAATATCTGCCTTATAAATGTTTTTGATTCCTTCGATCAGGTCTACACCTACACGGTTGATTCGGCTCCTGTTTTGCACACTCTGGTTTTCAAGATATTGGCTTACGGCACTGAGGCTTTGCACAAAAGTCGACTCCCCAAGACTCTCACCCATCGCAAAGTTAAAGTTGCATTTGCTGTCAAAACGCTTGAGATGCTTTGCAAAACCTTCATCAGGCAGGACGATAGCGATCTTCTCCGGCAGGATGCCTTTGCTGATAAACTCATACACTTTTTGCTTGATAAATGCGACCTGAAGCAGTCGCTGAGAAAAACTCTCACAAACGATTTTAGCCTCAGTCTTCACCTGTGATGAGGCCTCTACGCACATCGTAGAGAGATTGATGATCTGATTTTTTCCCGCTGCGATCGCTATGCCATGTGAGATGAGTTTTTCCTGCATCTTAAGGTTAAAATCATTCGCGAAAAACCGAAGTTTTAACGGTATAAGTGTGGCACACTCCTGAAGTATTTTGAACTCAAAATTTGTCAGATACCCTTCTACGACAAGCAGTATCTCTTCGTGCGACCTTACATAGCTCTCGTTCAATGTATATTTCTTAGCTAAAAATATCGGATCAAGTATCTTTTTCTCTTCGCACAGCTTTTCATACCGCAGATACAACTCCTGCAGTATCTCTATATGCTCCTCATAATCTCCATAGGTGTCTGCAAGGCTTAAGGAATGAATATCCACAAGTTCGCCGCTGAGCTCTTCAAAAAAACGAAAGATATACGATGAGTTTTGGGTAAAAGTAAAGAAATTACGCTCGATTTGCAAGTTAGAGAACTGTTTGAAGTCCGAAGCTTCCAGCAGTAGAAGTGTCCGGGTGTCCTCATCAACACGCATATAGCCCTCAACCACCAAGGCGCGTTGCAAGAACTCCGACATGGTGATATACGAGGGTAAAAAACCGTCTTTATGCTGATCTTTCAAGATAGCTGAACGGATAGAGCGGGAGGTTGGAAGAATGGTCATATACTGCCCTGTCGATTGCAGGGCAAAGCGAAGGCTACCGAACCTTTTCCGCCTGTTCCCAAAAATCGTTGATTTGAAGTTGAATCTTTTTGAGCCAATTATACAACAGAAAAATATTAATTGCCAAAGCACTTAATACGATCGCGGCCATAATATAGAGACCGTATGGACCTGTCCCACCGGTAGATATTATCAGATACGACATACTTACGATAGTCCATAATGCAAGAGTGGGTAAAAAAAGCATTGCCCCCCAACATGAACTGATATGCTCGAGCTTCCCATTCTCTGCATAAAGCCTTCCGACATAGGCCGGAAGCAGCCAGCATGCACTGACAGCCAAAGGCGGAAAGAAAACTGCCAACAGTGCGTATGAACGTCCTGATATTCCCTTCTTTCGATTTGCCTGAAGCTCTGAAAAAGTCCTTGCCAACCAATATATCCCATAGATCCCAAATGTCATGACCCATAAGCCAATGATCTTTTCTGGACTGCGTTTTACCCCTATAAACATTATTTTTCCCTAAATAAATATTTATTCTACAAATAAGTAAAACTTATTATTAGAACATTAAAAATTATTATATAAATGTAAAGTAAATGAATAGGAACAAAATAAAATATAAAAAATCATGGAAATCAGAAAGAGACTAAAAGAGATAATCTCTCATTGATTTTAAAGTGAAAGTCCGCCATTGGCAGCGTAGTTACGCATTGGCTTGTCAAATCCGTACTCATAGACATCCTTATCCATCGTATCAGACTTCAGGTTCATATGTCGGTAATCATCTCCGATAGATATCTTGGTCAAGATGTTCCAGCGCCCTTCTTTAGCAACTTTTACATTTGAAAAGGTATAAATACCATTTTCAATATGTGGGTTTTCCAGATCTATCTGGTGTTCGTCTATAACAGGACGAGAAAGCACCACTTTTACTACGGCATTATTAACTGGGTTTGCATTCATATCTTCAATCTTGTATGCGATTGATGAGCCGTCCAAGGAGACACCCTCACCAATGTATGTGAGCTTATATTTTGCATTGAACCTGATTCCTGCGACAATCATATCATTTGCATTGGCATCTAAATTATGATAACCCAGCATCATATCGGCATCTTCTTGTACCGGCTGCAAAAGTGCTACATAGATAGTCACTGCACAGGCAATGACAATCAAAATTACTGAAGTAATAACGCCTATTGGCCAATGTAATCCGTCACGCATCTTCTTTCCTTCTTCTGTAAGCGTCATACCCTAGTTTTATCACTGTAATAAATGACAGTAAAAACATAAATGTAATGATGACCTTGTAGATGTTCTTGTTCGTATCACCCACAGCTGTATCCAGGACAACGCCTTTGGCTTCAGCGATCTGTTCAGAGATCTCTGCATACCCGTTATACATAGCAACCGCATACTTGTCTTTAGGATCTATCTCTTTAGGTGCCTTGGCACCGATAATAGGAATGACCCGTCCATTAAAAAATGGCCAAATTGCCAAGGGATTCATTATCTCTTCTCTATCAAAGAGCGTGTAAAGAGACTTGTCCTCAGCATATATTTGTACCTGCTTGGAGTTTTCCACAAATGAAAAAAGAACTGCGGGTTCTTCAAGAGTTTTGATCAAAGCTTGTTGATACTCGATGATAGTTTGATTGCTCTCGGTCTCTTTAACCAGACTCATATACAGATTTATGCCTGTTTTTGCTGAGAGTTCTTCACCCATCGGTTCAATTTGTTCATTGAAACCATCTACTTTAACAACTTCATCGATAACAATATATTTTGCTAAAAGAGGATTACTAAAGCAGAGAATTGCAATGAGGGCCAAAAGCCCTCTGTAGATCTTCAAGAATAAACCTTAACCAACATACAGGTGATCAGCTACAACAACCGCATAAATTGTATACATTGCCATCGCAAATAAACCGAATCCAACAATTACATCTAATCTCATTATTTGTCCTTTTGTGTGTATGGCTTTATCTTATGTAATACTGAGTGCTTAGCATTATCTTCAGAAAACATTTTAATGTTTTTCGCATCCTCAATATAATAATAGTCTTGTGCAACGTCTTGTTGAACACCGATTGCCAAGAACACAAGCGTTCCTTCAACAACTAGCAACAATATTGTTGCTATGATCATGCCTGTAATCCCGTGTAGTGCAAAAATACTTCTATTTTCCATATCTCACCCCTACTCTTCAATTTCTTTGTCGGTACCGTGTGCAACATAGGCTGACACAGCTTCGATCTGAGGTATTGTCAACATTTGACCAAATGCCGGCATAACACCGATCTCACCTTTTTTCATACCATTTCTAAGAAGGTTGTCCACTAAACAAGAGTTATAACCTTTAAGACTTGGTGCAACACCTGATTGACCACGGCCGATACAGTCTTCTCCAACACATGGATTAGAATACCCTTCTACACCTGTTGTGTCTTCATCCGGTTTTGTACCCCAGCTTTTATAGCCTTTGATACCTTCAGCCAAAGCGCCACCGTGACATGAAGCACATGCAGCTGTAAACAGTTCTTTACCAGCCGCGTCATCTGCTTTAAAGCCACCTGCGATATAAGCAGAAACCGCACTGATATCAGCATCGTCTTGAAGCATCATCGGAGGCATTCCACCGTCATATCCAAGTTGAGTCGAACCTTCACGGATCACTTTCTCTACGTATGTCTTACTTATATTACGCGCTGTCAGGTTTTCAGCCGTAAGCTGACCTGACTCATAGTTCTCTTGGCCAGTTCCTTGAGGACCGTGACAAGGAGCACACTGAACAGCAAATATGCCCTCGCCCATCTTAAGTTTTTGAGTGTCTGTCATCTTGTCAAAACGCTCTTTGAACTTGGCATTTGCTTTTGCAGAGTCTTCATTATACTCACCAAGTTGAGAGTACTCATTTAAAGGGTATCCTGTAGTCATATACCACATACCCCATATCATCAACACCATGATAGACAATGCCCAGCCTAAAGGGGCCTCATTGTTGTACTCACCAATACCGTCCCAGTTCTCGTCAACCAGTTCTCCAGATGCCGTATCATTTTTCATCTTTCTGACATATGACATAACAACAACAACAGAAATAATAACGATTGCAGCCGCACCAGCCATTGCCAGTAAGTTTACAATATCATCACCCATCATGTCACCAACAACAGCATAAGTCCCTGCCATTAGAACGATTGCAAGTACGATACCGAAAATCCATAAACCTTTCATTTATCCCTCCATCTTTCGTTCAGAGTCTTCTGATTCAGAATCCTCTTTTTTTTCTTCAACCAACTCATCGGTAAGATCATCATGTAAAGCTATATTACTATACTTTTCATAGTCTTTAGTTCCCTTTTTTCTAGCTGTATAGAGATGATAGACATACCCCATAAACAGCAGTGATAAAGAGACGGTTAAAATAAAATAACCGTATGCTGAAAATTCACCTAGAGTCATACTATTATCTTACTTCAGTGAATTAAGATAAGCGATAAGCGCTACGATCTCAGGAATCTGTCCTGCTGCAACCATATCTTTAACATCTTGGTTTTTCATCTCACCCACTACTAATCTAGCTTCTGCAAGAGCGTCTTCACGACCACCTTCAACCGTAGAGGCAAGTTTTACCTGAGTTGTCGAACCATCTAACATCGGAATGTCTTTGTTGTATGGAGTGTTAAACATAACACGTACTGTTTCAGCCTCAGCCCAAGCAGTATCAACATCGGTAGGATTTGTAAACAACCAAGGATATCTTGGCATGATAGAACCCGGAACAACTGCTGCAGGATCCATCATGTGGTTTTCATGCCAGTCAGTTGTACGGTAGTTACCCACACGCATAAGATCCGGACCAGTACGCTTTGAACCCCACAGGAACGGACGGTCATAAGCATACTCACCACTCAAAGAGTACGTACCGTAACGGTCTGTCTCATTTTTAAATGGACGAATCAATTGAGAGTGACATGCATTACAGCTCTCCTTGATATATACCTGACGACCTGCCAATTCAAGTGTCGTGTACGGTTTAGTCCCGATCAAAGGACGAGATTGCTGAATAAAGTGAGGTATGATCATAACCAAACCAGCAAATGCGATAACTACGAATATACCAACGCCGAAAAAGAATGGGCGTTCTTCTAACCAATGAAACATATTTTCTCCCTTTCCTTACGCTGCCATAGGCGTAGCATTTTGAAGCTCACGTTCCTCAACAGGACGAGCCGACATAGTCTTGACGATGTTGTAAATAAAGATCACAAAACCAACAAGGTACAGAAGTCCACCGACAGCACGGATAATATAATATACATGCAATGCATCAACAGAATCGATGAATGAGTAAGCAAGGTTACCGAACTCATCGACTGCACGCCACATCATACCCTGAGTGATACCCGCGATCCACATAGATGTGAAGTAAAGGATAACACCGAGCGTCTGTAACCAGAACTGTGTGTTCATCAATGCTTTAGAGTATATCTCACGCTTAAAGATACGTGGAGCCATATGGTAAAGTGAAGCCATAACAATGAATCCAACCCATCCAAGAGCACCATCATGAACGTGGCCGACGATCCATTCAGTAAAGTGTGCAATCGCATTTACAGATTTAATAGACTGAATAGGTCCTTCAATCGTTGAGAACATATAGAAAGTTGATGAAAGAATCAAGAACTTAATAATTGGGCTCTCTGCAACTTGTTTCCACTCACCCTTCATAGTAAGCAGTAAGTTGATCGCAGAACCCCAAGACGGAAGGATCAGGATAACTGAGAAGATCGATCCCATAGTCTGCATCCAGTCAGGAACAGTTGAATAGATAAGGTGGTGACCACCTGCCCATACGTATACGAACATCAAAGACCAAAATCCAAGTAAAGAAAGCTTATATGAATAAACTGCTTGGCCTGATTCTTTTGGCAAGAAGTAGTAGATCATACCAACGAGAGGAACTGTAAGAACGAAACCAACTGCATTGTGACCAAACCACCACTGAACCATTGCACCAGACGTACCTGAATATACAGAAACACCGTTCATGATCGAACCGGCACCCGCTACAAAGTAAGTAGGGATAACGATATTATTCATAATAAACAACATCGCAACCGCCAAGAATGAAGCCATGAAGTACCACATAGATACATACAGTGTCTTCTCTCTACGAATTCCTACCAGTCCGGCAATACCAACACCCCAGAAGACCCAGAAAATGACTACGACAAGATCAAGTGGCCATTCTAACTCAGAATACTCATTTGACTGCCCCACACCTAAGAACAGTGTGACAACGGCAAGTAATATCGCTAAAAAATAAGTCCAAAAGTGAAGTTTTCCAGCCACCATCAAAAGCTTTGATTCAGCCATAGAAACCTTTAGAACACGTTGTCCTATATAATACCAACCAGCAAAAATACCACTCAATGTAAATCCAAAGATTACACCTGAAGTGTGAATTGGTCTGATACGGCTAAAGTTGATATACTCAGCCATAGTATCCCCCAGAATGTAATTAAACTCTGGCCATGCCATTTGTAAGGCTAGAACAACACCTAACAACATACCGATAAATCCGAATAACAGCGTTGTCAGCAAAAACATCTTTGCGACTGTATAATCGTATTCTAATGGACGATTCTCCATATAAGCTCCCTTATATATTATTTAAACCAAAGTATTCTCACTCTTTGGCATCAAAGCCTAAACTATCTCACAATTTTGTCGTATAGACTCTTACAAAAATGTACGACAAAAAATTGAGATAGCCTAAATCAGCTAGCATAATATCATATTATAAGAATTATCAAGCTTAAAATTTAATTTTTTTGAGTTTAAAATAGATAGTTATTTTTTTTAATAATGTGTTAAGTTTTTGATATATAAGTAATTATAATCCGCATTTTCCTGCGCCGCATTTTCCGCTGCCACATTTCATAGAAGAGTTCTCGATCGGATGAAGATAGATATCATAGTTGATATAGGCTTTGTACAGTGTCCATCCCCCATACAGGACTATAATTAAAGATGATACCTCGATCATGATATGGCGAAAACGGTTTTGAGAAATAAATCCGACTAAAAACCCCAATGAAAACAGCGTCGGAATCGTCGAAATCCCAAAAAGTAACATTACTGTCGCTCCCAAAAGAGCAGACTTTGTCGCAATGGCGGTGATGAGCATCGTATAGACAAGGCCGCAAGGGAAAAAACCGTTTAAAGCACCCAGTGTATAAAAGCTGAGTCTGGACTTTGAGTTTAACTGCGAGAAAAAAAGTGTTTTAAACCACTTCTTCTGCGTAATAGGATATTCAAGATAAGAGAGAAACTTCAGTTTGCCTGATAATGAGAGTCCCATGAGTATCATCAACAGTCCCGAAAAACCGAACATGACCATACGCATCATAGGCGTTGCTTCCCAGAGAGAACCAAAAAAGCCAAACAGTGCACCCAAAAGCGTATAAGAGCTGATCCTGCCTAGATTATAAAAGGCATGACCGCTTGCCTGTGATGTCTTAGAAGAGCCTGCGTCCATTTTTGCGGTCGTATAGGAGACGATAAAACCACCGCACATACCAACACAATGACCCAGACTTCCAAAAAAACCAAAGGCTAAGATAGCAAGGAGTTCTAAGGAACCATACTCGTAAAAGTTCAAGATGATTCCTTATAAGTGTGAAGAATGTTAAGTCCAAAAAGGAGGCTTAAAGGGAGAATGATTAAGCTTTGAATCGACAGTATAAACATTCTTTGTTACAAAAGTGTTAATTATTTGATTAAATAAACATCTGCTACGCAGACCACTTACACTTGTTTTCTAAAGAAATATTGCTTTGCAACCGCCACGGCTTATTTTCTGAAGAAACATCTGCTTCGCAGACCACTTACGCTTGTTTTCCCATAAGTGAAAGAAACTCACCAAAGATATAAGCACTCTCTTTTGGACCGGGACTCGCTTCTGGGTGATGCTGCACGGAGAAGACATGCCCGCTCTTATAGTTCAGCCCTTCGATCGTGTTGTCAAAAAGATTTGTATGCGTAACATCTGCGATCTCTATAATACTGTCAGGAACATTATAGTTATGATTTTGCGCCGTTATCTCTACCATGCCTGTCTTCTCATTTTTCACAGGGTGATTGCCGCCATGATGACCGAACTTCAACTTGAAGGTATCATACCCGTGTGAGATAGAAAGAAGCTGGTGCCCGAGACAGATACCAAACATAGGGACCTTCGCTGCGATAAGCTTCTTGATCTGCTCCTGCTCTTTTTTCAGAACCAAAGGGTCGCCCGGGCCGTTTGACAGAAAGACACCGTCGATCTCTTTTGCCTGAACACGTGAGATCAAAAGATCTGCATCAAACGTGTTAGGTATGACTTCGACTTCCATACCGGCTTGCGTCAGTTCATTTAGAATATTGCGCTTTACCCCGAAATCGATCGCAACGATCTTGGCTTTTGCTGTCGGAGCGTCCTTATATCTGAAGTTCACAGCGTCATAGGTGCCGTTCGTATGCTTATAGGCCACTTTTGTACTGACTTCTTCGATGTAGTTGACATCTTCGATACGTGGTGAACTTTCAAGGACTTTTTTAAGTTCCTCTTTATCACTGATCTGGGTTGAAGCGATCATCATCATTGCACCTTCAGAGCGCAGCATCTTTGTCAAGTAACGCGTATCAATATTGCAGATACCCATGACTCCCTGCTCCTTGAGAAAGTTTTCCAAAGAGTCAGTCGCACGGAAGTTTGAATAACGCTCCTGATAGCTACGCACGATAATACCCTTAGCAAAGGCACTTTTACTTTCCATATCTTCAGGGTTGACACCTACGTTTCCGATCTCAGGCATGGTAAAGGTGACGAACTGACCGGCATAGGAAGGATCGGATGTGATCTCCTGATAGCCTGTCAAAGAGGTGTTAAAAACGATCTCTCCCACCGATGTCGTCTGCGCGCCAAAACTATCTGCCTCTAAATACGTACCATTTTCAAGATAGATATAAACCTTTGTCATTACGCAAGTCCTCTTTTCATCAACTCTTCTCTGTACAATTTTTCAAAAACGATCTCATAATCATCCGTACCCGGAATGATCTTGCGCTGATATGATTTTATCTTTTCATAGACAGCGTCTTCGATCGTGTCATTGTCTTTAATAAACCCCGTGATCGCACCGAAGATGACATTTTTGATACGGATCTCTTCGATATCGTAGTGGATAAGGTCCTCTTCATACAGCTCATCAAGTATCTTATGCGCTATATCAGAGAAACGGTCATCATACGAAAGGATGACACCATACTCAGGTGCGATCTTCTTTTTGATCATATAGAAGAGCTGTCTGTCATCAACATTCTGCTCATCCATGGCTGCTTCATTGGCTTCAAGGATATCATGCACTTTTTCATCCAGTGCAGCCTCTTGTTTGACGCTTGCTTCAAGCACTTTTCTGGCTTCTTCTGCAACAGGTTCCAGACCTTTTGTCATCGTGACAATACCGCTTTTGTTTAGCTCTATCGCTATCTTCTGTGCAATATGGGGAATATGTTGCAGTTTTACCTTCATGGAAGAGCCTTTCGGGTAGTTTAAAGACACCCGTTAATATTTTCCGAGATTTTAGCGTATCTAAGGTAAAGATTTGATTAGAGAATTTAATTTTTACAAGACGACCGGATGTAAATCCATAAAATTCGAAACTGCTTCCAAAAAACATATTAAAAACATCACTGAAACCCAAACAGAAAGGAAGCAAAAATAAATTTAAAAAAAACAACAAAAGACCCCTCTCATTTCGCCAAAAAAAACCTCAAAAAGACCCCTGTTTAAAGGGCTTTCAAAAGGGTAAAAAAATAATACACACAAATTTAAAAAAGAGGAGTACAATTTCAAAAATTTAACACACGACAGCAAAAAAAACTTCCCTTGCTGTCACAGGAGACTTTGTGCCAAACCTACATATCTTGAACCATAATTTGAAGCATTTCGACCTTTCAGCAAGAAGCGAAATGCACCATCATCTTGAGGGTCTTCAATTAGATGTAAGTGACTATACTTTTGCCGCCAATTTTATCTGGCTATCCAACAGTAGCGGGTTTTATTCCATCATCAACGATACGTTCTGTTTCTTCGTAATGGCAGGAGGCGAATTAAGTATGCTCCTGCCTCCGCTTGGGCCAAAAGATAAAGTGTTTGATGCGATCATCACCTGTTTTGAGATCATGAACGAAAACAACTCATCACGTTTTTACTCCAAGATAGAGTATGTCGATGAGTCGATGCTTGAAGGCTTTGTGGATTACCTTGAAGAAGGTACGATGATCTATGAGATACTGCAAGACTACCTGGTCGAAAAGAAACTGATCGATTACGTTTATCGTGCAGATGATCTGATCAACCTGCGCGGCAACTCCTATCATACCAAGCGTACAGAGATCAACAAGTTCAAAAAGTCCTATCCGGACCATCGTATCGAGATGCTTGATCCGCAGTTGCACAGTGAGGCCATTGTGACACTCTTCAGCAAATGGGTAAGCGACCGTATCCGCTACATGCCAAAAGAAGAAGCGGACCGTTTTCTTGAGGGCATCTATCATGAACAGCTTGCCGTCAAACGCCTGCTGAAGTTTTACAACGAGCTTGATGTCATCGGTATCGTCATCTATATCGATGATGAGATCAAAGGCTTTACCGTAGGCGAGCGTATCAACTCAAATACGGCCAGTATCCTCATCGAAAAGACCGACTTTGAGATACTCGGCTGTGCACAGTTCATTTTCAGAGAGTTCTCAAAGGTCTTGGCAGAACAATACAACACGGAGTGGATCAATGTCGGCGATGATATGGGCTTTGAAAACCTTAAAAAAGTAAAAATGTCCTATCGTCCTGAACGTCTTATACCGAAATACACCATCTACCAAAAATGACCTACAGAAGCGCAACTCTCAAAGATGTGTCTTCCCTGGCAAAGCTTGAAGCGCAGCTTTTTACTCCGGAGAACTATCCGATATCACGTCGGATGTTCCGCTATCATATCCAACGAAACAGGATCATTGTAGCACTGGATGATGCAGGAGAGATCATCGGATATACCCTGGCTCTTTTGCGCAAGAAATGGGCGAAACTCTACTCTTTGGGTGTGTTAAAAAAGCATAGAAGCGAAGGCATTGCAACTGCACTTCTAACACTGCTGTCTGAGGAACTTAAGATGCAAGGATATGAATATATCCTGCTTGAAGTCAGAGTGGACAATCCTAAAGCTATAGCACTATATGAGCGTTATGGCTTTAAAACAATACGCCGTGCATCCGGTTTTTACAAAGATGGATGTGATGCATTTATCATGGAGCTGGCTTATGCCTAAACGACACTATATCCGCTTGTACAAAGTACTTCAGCACAGCAAACTGCTCAAGCTTCAGATACAGGTCCTTTTTGTATCGACCTTTGTGGATTGGGTACTTATGCCCTATATAGCGAAACTTGAGGGAACATATCTGCCAGTCATGATGATCAGTCTGTTTATGCTCATCGGTGCCTCCGACGGGTTTGTCCAGCCTCTGTTTAAAAAGGTGAAGATCTACAATATCTATCTCTTTGTCGTACTTTTGGACCTGGTGCAGATCATGAGCTACAGTGTCTCAAGTCTGAACATCATCTATTTTACCTACCTGATACTGTTCATCTTTACACTGCAGTCGATCACATTTGAGATCTCACGTGTGCATACCATCGACTTTATGAAAGAGGAGATCGACCTTAAAGAGTACCTGATGCTGCGTTCTTTGATCGTCTCATCTGCCATCATCGGGGGTGCGGGCTGTGCTATGCTTTTGGACTATTTTGATATCGCCTTGCAGGCGACACTCTTGGGACTTGCCGTGTTAGGCAGCTACTCTATCATCTTGGAGATCCGGCTCTATTTCGCCTTCAAGAACGTCATCCAGGAGGGAGAGATAGTGATCGAACGCGAACACGCCAAAATGGAGCAGAAGATCCACCCTTAAGATGTTCTTCTGAACCAATCTTCGATCGTAGGCTTAGTCTTGTACCTGACTCAAAAGATTTGTCATCTCGGATGCTTTGGCTGCGTCCATCTTGCTGAGTATCTTCGCTGTCGC
>JBFEYG010000039.1:0-13157 GCA_041562275.1 Sulfurimonadaceae bacterium
ACGCAGTGACTTAAAAATTTTCGGGATTATACTAAAGTTCATCTCAAAACAGGCTGAAATTTATGATAAAGAGCAAGAAAGCTTTCCTTCATACGTACGCGAAGCCATTATTTGATTTTGTACACACCTCTTTCCTTTCAGTTAGGCCTAATCCAAACTCAATTAGAATGTTATACATTTATCGGGATAGTAATAATATAACCCCAAGGAAACCTAATGAACAGCGTTTTGAAACAAAAGATCCAACAACTTCCAGCCTTGCCGGAGTCGGCTATCAAGCTTGAAGCTATCTATCATGATCCCAATTCAAATTTCAATGATATGGTCAAGGTCTTGGAGCTCGATCCGCTTCTAACCGCTGACATATTAAAAGCCGCAAACTCTCCTTTGTACGGATTTACAAGAGAAATCAATCTGATATCCCAGGCCGTCAATCTTTTTGGTATGGGAACGATCCGGGGTTTCGCACTGGCGATGATCGTGAAAAAAAGTTTTACCCTTGATCTTTCCCCTTACGGTATCTCAAACACACAATTCTCTGATCTCTCAAAGACACAAAACGCACTTGCTTTCACATGGTATCTACGCAAAAAACCTAAGCTTCTGGATTTTTTGTCCCCTGCTTCGTTTTTGATAGAGATCGGCAAGGTACTTATCGCGCAATCCCTTATAGATGAAGGCAAACAAGAAGCTTTCAGGGAAAAACTAAGAACAGCCGACTCTGTCCGCGAAGTCGAAGAGGAGTTTTGCGAGACGTATACGGCAGAAGTCTCTGCCGATATCTTCAATCATTGGAAGTTTGATGAAAAACTGATCCAGCTTGTCAGGTACTCCGGACAGCCCGATAAACTTGAAGATGAATCCCTCATAGAAGCCAGCAAAGCCCTGCATGTCATCCGTGTGGCTACAGGTCTTGACGGTGTCTTTACCGACGCTACGCTTGCCAAGGCCAGAGCATTAATAGAAAAATATGGCCTTGATCTTGAAAGCTTTGAGGCCGCTATAGAGAAAATGACTGCGTGAAAATCTTCTTAATCAAACTGACCCATGGCGTTATAGAAGCCGATCTCAAACCTGAAGAGAAAGAGCTGCTCCATGAGCTTAATGCCAAGGGTTTTCTCAACTGCGAAAACAACACCTATGTCCTCAATTCAAAGTACCGTGCAGGTCTGATCGATATAACGCAGACAGGAGCCGGATACCTTCAGGTCATCGGTACCTCCATGAAAGACCTTTATATCGAAGCCAAGGATCTCAAAGGCGCAGAAAAAGACGACCTTGTCATTGCCCAGCGCCTCATAGGTCGCCGGGGACAGCCTTCTGCCATCGTCTCTTTCATCGTCGGCAAGGCTGAGCATTATGGAGTTGGATATATCAAACTTGCCAACAATGTAAAAGTACTTACAGACCTCAAAACGGATACCCCTACGGGCATCAAACTTGAAAGCAATGCACTTGATGCCTACAAAGAGAATGATCTTTTTCAGATCGACTATCAAAAAGGGGCCATCAAAAAGCACCTTGGTTCTTTGAATGATCCTTTTGTCGATGAACTGATCGCCTTGGCTCTGTTCAATAGGCACAATGAATTTGATGAAGGCATCCTCGATCAGGCGAAGAACTTTGGAGACCGTGTCGATGCCTCGGAGTATCCTGACAGAAAAGACCTTCGTCATCTTCCTTTTTGTACCATCGATCCTGTTACGGCAAAAGACTTTGATGATGCGATCTATTTTGATGAGACAGAGTATGCACTCTATGTCGCCATCGCCGATGTCTCCTCTTACGTCGAACCTTTTGGACCCATAGACACCGAAGCGATGTACAGAGGTTTTACCGTCTACTTTCCGCACAAATCTGTCCCTATGCTGCCAAGGGAGCTGAGCGAGAACCTCTGCTCGCTGCGTCCCAATGAAGACAGGCTCGCCTTTACCTTTAAGATATTTCTTGATCCTGAGACGCTTGAGGTCAAAGAGACCGAACTCTATGAGACCCTTATTCATTCACGCCGCCGCTATACCTACGCAGAAGTGGACGCTTTTTTCGAAGGTGAACTGAAAGCGAAAGATGAGCATGATACGGTCACGATGGCCTACCTGCCTGCACTCAAAGCCGTGACGAAAAAACTCAAAGAGAAACGTATGGTCAGAGGCTATGACTTCCGCTCTCGCGAATTTGACATGCATCTTGACGACAAAGGCCTTATAGAAAGCATCCATGCCGAACCTGAGACACCTTCGCATGCCCTCATCGAAGACTGTATGCTTCTGGCCAACAAGGCGGCTGCATCTATGTTTGAGCGCGGCGTGTTTCGTATCCACGAATCGCCTAGCCCGATGAAACTTCAGGCTTTGTATACCCAGCTCTCAGGTATCGGTATCGATGTCGAGATAAAAGGCTCCATGCATCAGACCATACGGGACATCCAATCAAAGGCACATCAACTCGACATCGCCGAAGAGGTCGATACTCTTATTATCCAGGCACAGATGCAGGCACGTTATGCACCCGACAATCAGGGACATTTTGGACTCGGGTTTGAGACTTATACCCATTTCACCTCTCCGATCAGACGCTATTCCGACCTGATGGTCCACCGACTGCTCAAAGCGATCCTGGCCAAGAACATGGATCAGGCCGGATACCTGATGCGAAACATCGACGCCTTGTGCGAACAGATAAGCATCCTGGAACGGGAAGCCGATATGACGGCCAAGGACCTTGAGAACAGAAAATATGCGCGCTGGGCAGATACCCAGATCGGCAAAACATTCAAAGCCCGTGTCGTATCGATCGACCCTGTCCCCGTCGCTATTATCTTTGATGAGATCATCGGAGCCCGCGTCTTTTTAAAAGGAGATGAAGGACTGAGACTTTTTGGCAATATAGAGATCGAACTGACCGAAGCCAGCATAGCGACGACACGAATATACGGACGTTTCATCAAACCCATAGAGACTCTGGACGAAGCATGAAAAAACAGGACTTCGAACGCGCTCTTCAGCAGGGTACACTTCCGCGAGCCATGATGTTCTTCGGTGAGTCCGAGTTTATGATAGAGCATCATGCCAAACAGCTTTGCGAGACCTGGGGTGCTGAAGATGATATCTTCACTCTCTATCATCAGGAGTACAACTTCAATGATGCCAAAGCCCATCTCTCGCAAGGTTCACTCTTCGGCGGAAACAACATCGTCCTGATCAAGAATGAGAAGAAGGTCCCCAAGAAAGAGCTTGATGAGCTTATTGCCTATGTGGCAAAAAGCCCGACAAACTATCTTATCTACTGCTATTACGGTTCTGACTTCAAGACTTCGAACAAATCCTTTATCCCCAAGGCCGGTGCCGAGAACATACGTTTTTTTAAACCCTCGGAAAAAGAAGCGATCTTTCACCTTGGACAACAATCCAAAGCGATCGGACTGCAGATCACAAACTCTGCTATAGCCCATCTGTTAAGAAGTCAGAACTTTGATCTCTCCCTTGCCTCCAACGAGCTTTCAAAACTGGCCGTACTGGGTCATCCCATCCACGAAAAAGAGATCGATGAGCATGTCTTTCCCCTGGCTGAAGTCAAGCTCGACCAGCTAATTATGGCACTTTTGGAAAAGAAGGATTTCAAAACAAACCTGCACAGACTCTTGGAGACAGGCGAAAATGAGATCCAGATACTTACTGCCATATCAAACTTCATCACCCAGCTCTTTCTATTTCATACCTACATCAAGATACACGGTGTGATAGACTCTTCGGCCATCCTGGGCTACAGGCTTCCTGGATTTATCGAAAAAGAGCGGGCCTCTTTGTCCATACGTTTCAAACTTCAAACCTATGAGAAGCTTCTTGACCATCTTTTGCAGACAGAACTGATCCTTAAAAGCGGCGGGCATAAGGATACCAACGCTATCCTTCTTGCGTCACTTTTGAAACTTCAGACACTCATTTAAAAACAGCTCTGTATTCGACTTAAATTGCTAAGGTGTGACTAAGTCATTTTTGGATAAAATTCGCGCGTTCCTTGCTCTTTGTATCTCAATACCCACCCGTATATCTACGGATACTAGGTGATAATATGAGATGCATAATAGCTGATTTCTATGAAGTCAGCTAGATCCAGAAGGTGCTATAAATCCAAAAGGAGATCTCTATGAGACATTACGAAAACCTCGTAATCCTAAAACCGACGTTAACTGCTGAAGAAATGGAAGCAGCTATCGCAAATATCGAAAACAACATCACTAAAGACGGTGGTGAGATCGTTGCTCGTGAAGCTAAAGGCATGAAAAAACTTGCTTACGAAATCAACAAAAACCCACGTGGTTATTTCCACATTATGTATTTCAAGATTGCTCCAGCTGCAATCGAAGAGATTGAGCGTCTTTACCGTATCAACGAAAACGTACTGCGTTTCGTCACTGTAAAATATGACAGCAAGCGTGAAGTAAAAGCGTGGAATGATCTTGTAACTAAAACTGAGAAGGCAGCAGCAGCTAAAACTGCAGCAGCAACGCCAGCTCCAGCAGCAGAGACACCGGCTACTGAAGCACCAGAAGCAGAAACAAAAACAGACGCGTAAGTCTAAGGATAAACTATGTTTAATAAAGTCGTACTGGTAGGAAACCTCACTCGCGATATCGAGCTACGTTATGCATCTAGCGGAAGCGCTATTGCAAACACAGCTATCGCGACTAGTCGCAAGTTCACACAAAATGGAGAACGTAAAGAAGAAGTATGTTTTATCGACATCACTTTTTTCGGGCGTTCTGCAGAAGTTGCGAACCAGTACCTTAGACGTGGTAGCAAGATTCTTGTCGAAGGCAGACTGAAATTTGATCAGTGGGTTGCCCAAGATGGCAGCAAACGTTCAAAGCACAGTGTTATTGTAGAGACTATGCAGATGTTGGACTCCAAGGCTGATGGTATGCAAGGTGGTGATTTTGCCGGTTCAAACAGTGGCGGATATGAAGCCCCTGTCCAGCAAAACAGCTATTCTGCGCCTCAGCAGCCGTCTCAACCCTCATATGGTCAGCCTGCTCAACCGCAATACGGTTCACAGCAGAACTACAAGAAGCAAGAGATGCCTCAACACAATATTCCGGAAATCGACATCGACGAAGATGAGATCCCGTTTTAGAAATATCATAAGGAAATAATTATGGCTGAAAGAAGAAAATATAAAAAACGTTACTGTAAGTACTGTGAAGCAAAGATTGACTTCATCGACTACAAAGACACTAACTCGATCAAACATTCTATGTCTGAGCGTTATAAGATCATGCCTCGCCGTTTGACAGGTAACTGTAAACGTCACCAAGAAATGATCTCAAATGCAATCAAACGTGCACGTCAAGCGGCACTGGTACCATACACTGTATCTCGTAAGACAGTCGTTGCTTACCCATTTGACAGCATCGTTGGTTAACTAACATCAGTTTCACCTTCGGGTGAAGCTGAAGTCTTCAATTTTCACTTTTTATCTGATCTGTCTCTTTTATTCTCCACTTTAAAACTTCAATTTAATCCCATCTCTTATTATTTTTTAATCTAAGTATAGTTACGCTATCTATACGTCGATTATCAAGAGGTTAAATATGACATTTATGCAGCATTTACAAAGCAGTCTTATTCTGGGCACAAAGATGAGTAATCCGGAAGAAGAGCATTTTATGCAACAGCAATGCAAAGAGTTGTTTTCATATATACAAACATCTCAGATTGATAATATCAAACACCTTATAGAAGCAGGTGTAGACCCGGATAAGTGTGAGATGCAGCACTTAAGAGCGTTGGCTTACAGTGTTAAAAATGAGAACTATGAAGTCGTTCAGTGCCTCTTGACATACGGTTGTGATCCTAATCACAAAGACTGTTTTGAATATAGGCCTTTTGATTATGCAATGCAGACAAACAACAGTAAGATGATTGATCTTTTAAGCCGTTACGGGGGCTATAGTATACAGACAAGTGTCCCTCCCGCAGAGATTGGTTTTGACGTCACCGATATTTTTGAAGCAGCACTCACCGGAAACCTTCACGCGCTTGTGCATTATCATCAGCTTGGAGCAAGCCTGCATGAGAAACGTACCAACAGGACAAGTCTGCTTCACTTGAGTATAGAAGGGAACAATCCAAAACTCTTGGTCTATCTGCTCAACAAAGGTCTCAATATCGATGAGGCTGATACCAGCGGTACCTCCGCTTTGATAATGGCTGCGATGGACACGTCAAGGCTCAGGCTCTTAGAGATACTTATAAAGCGAAATGCGACCTTGGACCAGCGTAACCACAGACAGACTTCTGCACTGACAATGGCAATCAAACGCTTTAACATACAAGCTGCCATCATGCTTGTAGAAAATGGTGCCGATGTGAACATACGCGACAGTGTAGACACACCGTTGAGTCTGACCCATAAAGGACTGGAACAAGTCTTTGATAAAAACATACACCAAAGACTTAGGGAACTGGAGACTCTTCTGTTGAGCAAAGGAGCACATGTCAATACACATGATGACAACCTGCAATGGAGTCCCTTGATGCTTACAGCCAGCCATTATCAAGATGAAAGAAGCATGGCCCATCTCAAACTGCTGATAAAACTCGGTGCCAAGATCGATCAGGTAGACAAGAACAAACGGACTGCACTGATGATCGCTTCATCACTTGGACGTGTAGAAGCCTTGGAGCTGCTTATCAAACACGGTTCACATATAGATATGTTTGATAAATTCGGATGGACGGCACTGATGCTAGCCGTATACTATAATCAAAAAGAAGTCGTCAAACTTCTTCTTACAAACGGTGCAGATGTGAACATCAGTACCAAAAAAGGTCTAAGTGCCTTGAAAGTCGCGATTGACAACGAGAGGGCTTCTCTCATCCCTATATTAAAAGTCTATGGAGCAGTCATTCCAAGGGAATAGATGGTATAAAATTTGCTGTATATTCCTAAAATGGATACTTATGAGACTGCTGTTACTCTTCTTACTTCTTTTTTCTTCTTTAAATGCGGCTATCAGTGAATTCAAAAACGACGATTATCAGATCATCATCGGAGAGAACTTCGATGATGAAGCTTTCGATATTGTCGAAGACTATGATTACAACATCTCCCTGATTGGCTACACACAAGACTTTAGGACCGTTGAAAAAAAGGTACAAAGCTATACTAATGCTTTTGATTATCTGGCTTCAACACATTCAAATCATGGAGAACAGCTTCGCCTTATCAAACTCGATGGAAGCGCGCAAGTCGTAAACGATGTCAATTTCAGACTGTCTGAGTTTAATCGGGGTACAAATGTGATCAAAGATATCAATAATGGCTATCTTCTTGGAGGGTACACCCATAATGGACAGATGCTGATCGCGTCTTTGGACGATAAGGGCGATCAACATTATCTCAAGCAATTTGGTACAGCAAACTTTGATCAGCTTCACGCGCTTATTAGTCTCAAAGATGGAGGAAGCGTAGCCATAGGAACATCTCAGACCTCTCGAAACGCGCATGATGATCTCTTTGTCCAAGGTTTAGGACGTAATGACGTCTATCTCGTAAAGTTTAAGCCCGATGGTCAGGTAAGATGGACAAAAAAATACGGTTCTACAGGCAAAGATATCGGTGTTGACGGTGTTGCAACTGAAGACGGAGGTTTTATATTAATAGCAATTGTCCAAGAAGGGAAACAATCCTCTCTAGTCGTTACCAAGATCAATGATACAGGAGACACTTCATGGGTACAAAAGTTTCCTAAAAACGGTCGCAACAGGGCTTTTAAAGTCATTAAGACAATCCATAACAACTATCTCATATCCGCGAGTTTTGAGAACAAAAACGGGCAGGATAATATCCGTCTGATTAAGATTGATGAGGAAGGCAATACCATCTGGGAAAACAACATATTTTCCGAAGCCGAAGAACACCTAAACGATATCAGTATCGATTTAAAAGGAAATATAATTGGTGTAGGGTATGCCCAAAGACAGGGTTCATCAGACATGGATGCCTTAGTACGATATTATGACAGCCAAGCAAATATGATATGGGAAAGGCATTTTGGAAAAGAGCGCCAAGAGGCCTTTAAGTGTGTAACACTCCTTCACGACAATACTTTTGCTATAGCAGGTTTCAGCAACTCCTTTGCGGACAAAGGACGTCAGATATGGGTTCTTAAACTCAATGACGACGGTAGCATGGCCAAAAAGTACATCCAAAACAGTTATGCAGATCTGTATCAGAGACTCAAAGATGAGTTTAAAGACGATGAAAATATACGTGTCTACAAAGACCTACGTATCAGCCATAAAGGTTTACTCTTCAAACAGGGAAGTTCGACACTTACAAACGCTCATAAGGACATTCTAAATGACCTTGTGCCCCGTATCTACAAAATAATCACACCTTACAAGCATCGCATAAAGAACCTTCAAATCAACGGCTATACATCAACCGAATGGAATGCTCCTGATACCCAGCGCTATCTCAATAATGCTCGCCTATCCAATGAAAGAGCCCTACATATCCTTGACTATGCCTATAAACTTGATGCAATGAACCACTATAGAACATATGCAAGCGAGATCTTCAGTACGGACGGGTATTCTTACTCACGGCTTGTCTATGCTGATGAAAAAGAGAACAAAGTACGTTCAAGAAGAGTAGAGTTCGAGATCAGACTAAAATAATAGTTTCACATTTTATATCAATATTTAGAAGCTCTAAAAGTTTAGATTTACTAATGAAACTATTCTCTTTAAGAAATCGATTTTGCTAATTTTGGTGGAGTTTGTGTTTGAGGTTTGAAGAGAAGCGTACATGAGTACGCCGAACCAAAGTTCGAACGCATAATGCGTCGAAACTAAGCTTTTAGATTAGCCACAAGAAGGAACGTTTCCTGAATCTGAACCGTATTGGAACAAGAAATCTTTAAAGTGTGGAGCAAGTTTTTTGAATTTTTTGCTGTTAAACAATTTTTCGCCTTTAGTGCCCTTGTGCTTTTCAATGATCAATGCAGCATCGTTAGCAAACAATTCTTCCCAACCGGCTTGAGTTTGCATTGCTGCACCTTTTGTACCGTTACCGTGACATTTTTTACAATTCTTAAGGTAACCTTTTTGACCTTTTTTGATATCAGCTGAAGCTGATGTTGACATAAGGCCAAGAGCAACGATTGCAGCCATCAATACAGATGTATGTTTTTTCATTATTACAATCTCCATAATTTAGATTAACCAGTATGATACACCAAATCTATAAAATAGAGATAAAATCCATAAACAACTCGTGATTATTGCTTAAAATTTTACTGATATAACTAAAAAGTATCACTTTTATAACACTTTTCTAAAAATCATACAATCTGCAATCATTCAAGTTTAACCGAAAAATTTTGCTATAATAGTCCAATCTAACAAACCTTACTCAAGGAGTTTTAAATGACGAGATTTTTTTCCCTATTTATCGCTTTTACCCTCTCTATCTTTGCATCGGATGCACTTGTCTGCAAGGTAGTCAATGAAGATGAGATATTAAAGATTAAATGTATATACAAAACAGCACGAAAAGACTATGACCGTAACATCTCTATTGCATGGACATCTCCGTCAACACCGCAAGATGACAGGTTTAAAACTGTACTTTTACCTGCACAGCATGGTTCTGCCTATGACTTCAGATATTTTGACGGAAGGGCTGACGGATCCTGGACTATCTCCGCTACGGATGATTCTACTGGACAGGTCACTTCTATCGAGTTTATCAAGGAAGACCTGGGTGAAGCGACAACCATGTCAGCACCGTGTAAAGACTCTGATCTGAAAAAGCCGGAACCTGCAGAGTAAAAGAGGTGACTACTCTTCGTTTTTAACGAAGACCTCTGACGTCACCTTGGATTGTTTGATCTTTCTGAGTGCTTTTTTCAGCAAAAGTTCGACATCTTCACTTTTGACACTTACTCTTTGTGCGATCTCTTCATCGGTTTTACCGCCTTCTTTCATGCAAAATGCATGAAGTTCTTTACGTGTTAAATGCCGTTTAAGTACTCTGAAAAGCTCATTCTCATTTTCTAAGATCGAGACATCTTTATTATTTATAATCTCGCTCAGTCTTTCTTTGAGGGATCTTTCCCCACACTCTTGTTCCCAATATGTCATAGCTGTACCTTGTCGAGTATCTGCGTAAGATCTTTTGTCTCTATAATAATATTTGCTTCTTTTTTTAGAATCTCTTTAGCACAAAAAGCAATCCGCGTGTCCGCATGCACAAACATAGAGCGGTCGTTTGCACCATCACCTACAACCATCGTCTCTGCTTTACTGACACCCAAGATGTTTTGAAGACGTACGATCATATCGCCTTTTGAGAAATCAAACATCATATCTCCTCCGACAAGACCGCTTAAGCGTCCGTCTTTATGGTGCAGTACATTTGAAAAATCGGCATCGTAACCCAAAATCTCTTTTCCGTATGTCGTCGCCGTTCTGAATCCGCCACTGAAACAGACGACCGTAGCACCCGACTTTTTAAGCGCTGCTATCGTCTCTTTTGCACCCGGCATAAAAGGCAGATTGTTGCAGATCTCTTCTACCTTAGAGAACTCCAGTCCCTTAAGCAGAGAGACACGTTCAGTCAGACTCTCAAAAAAGTCCATCTCACCCTGCATCGCTTTTTCAGTGATCGCAGCCACTCTATCTTTTAGTCCCAAAGGCTCCGCAAAAAAATCGATTGTCTCACCATCCATCAATGTTGAGTCAAAATCAAATACACATAGTTTCATTTTTATCTTCTTACTTGTTATAATGCTGCAATTATACCCAATAGGATACACATTGTTTGATGAACTCATAAATAAACTAGAAAATGGCAGATATGTCACCCTTGAGACAACGCCTTCACACTCCCCTGTATTTCAGCCTATCATCGATAAGATAAAAGACTTGGGATTAGACAAACTCGTCGATGGTTTTTCAACAACAGACAATCCTCTGGCAAAACTCAAGTACAATGCAATACTTGCTGCTATAAAGCTGCAAAACGAGTTCAATAAACCTGTTCTTGCTACGATGAGTATGAGGGACAGGAACCGTATCGCCTTGCAATCTGACCTTCTTGGCGGAAATGAGTTCGACATACGTGCCATACTTGCCCTTACGGGAGACAAGGCTTCCATGTCCGATCAGCCTAATGCCAAAGGTGTCTTTGACGGAAATTCATCGCTTCTGCTCGATATCGTCTCATGCTTGAACAGCGGCATAGACTTTGCCGGAAAACCTCTGGCTCAAAAGCCTGAACAGATTTTTCCTTTTGCTGTTACAAACTCATTTTCCACCAATCCAAAAAACCTGCAGAAGAAGATGAAGAAGAAGATAGAACACGGTGCTATAGGACTTATCTCGCAGCCAGTTTATGATCTTGACAATGCCAAACTACTCTTAGAACTTTTAGAAAATGCAAAAAGTGATTGTTGCGAGTCAGCCCAAAAAGCACAGATTATCTTGGGTATTTTTCCTATAACAAAACTGCGTACTGCACAATTTTTGGCATCACATGTACCCGGTATACATGTACCAAAAACCTGGATCGAGTCACTTCGCAAAGCAAATGAGATCTCTGCCGAAGAAGAGTATAAAGTAGGTTTTGAACTGAGTAAGAATCTGTTTGATGAGATAATGGAAATACATCCTAAAGTGCACTTAATGACTGCAAATCAGTTTCAAATTGCCAAGGATATACTCTCATAAGGTAGAAGTCTGAAGTAAGATTGTTTCGTCGAGATTGTGCTGAAGAGAGTTAAAAGTCTCTCTCAAGCAGCTTGTCTACTTTCAGTATCGTCAAGATTTTGTCATCTTGTTTTCCGACACCTTCTATCATCGTCTTTTCTTGCATAGATGTCTCCGGTGCAGGCCCGATCTCATGTTTTTTCAAACGGATAGCTTCTGTCAGTCTGTCGATCACAAAGCCGGCTGTCTCCGTCGCATTCTTCATAACAATAAAACGGCTGTTTTCCGTCATTGCTTCGCTTGGAAGACCAAACTTCAAACGCAGATCAATTAAGGGGATGACTGTTCCACGTAAGTTGAACACACCTAGAACATACCCTGGAGTACGAGGAACACGTGTCCATTCTATAGGTTTTATAATCTCCTGTATACTCAAAATAGGCACAGAGAACTCTTCTTCTCCTACAACGAAACCGACCAACTGGATAATATTTTCCATATTCTCCTCATTCGGGGTCATCTGATTCTGCTGTTTGTTTATGATCTGCTGTAGTTTATCACTCATGATGCTGACTCCTGTGCGAAAGTAAACTTGATATTACGCTTGACAACATTTTGTAGATAATCCGGCGAATACGGTTTTGTAATATACTCGACCATACCCGACTCAACACCGCGCATCCTGTCTGCTTTCCCGCTTCGTGATGTCACGGCTATCAGCGGAAGGTTCTTATACTTATTATATTTCTTGATCTCACTGGCTAGAGTATAACCATCCATTCTCGGCATCTCAATATCAATCAGCAAAGCATCAAAATGGTACTCACCTGATTTGAGTATATTCAGTGCTTCCACACCATCGGTGGCTTCAACAAGCGTTATACCCAACGGTTTTAACGCCATGTTCATGATCTTTCTGTCTGTCTTAGAGTCATCAATGATCATGACCTTATAATCACTCGGCTGGGTTTTCTCTCTTGAAGACGAAGCACCATGTTCAACCGTAACGGATGATTTTACTGTTTTTGCCATCTGCATTATTGCAGCAACATCAACAATGAGCGTTACCCCACCGTCACCACGAATAGTCGCACCTGCTATACCATCCATTCCATGAAGGTATTCGCCCATAGATTTAATTACGATCTCTTCTTGTCCGACCAGTGTGTCAACGATCAATCCTATTTTCGTCTCTGCCAATCCCAAGACTACGACATAAGCATGTTCACTCGAGTCAAAGACCCGTTCCACTTCAAAGATATCAGCAATATGCACCAATGAAAGCACTTCATCACGCAGACGCATGACCGATCTGTTTTCAACTGTATATATCTCGTCTTTATTAATACGTACGGTCTCAAGTACTGAGGCCAAAGGGATCGCGTAATATTCTTCTTGTACGCCGACGAGAAGAGCCTGAATGATCGCTAGAGTGAGCGG
>JBFEYG010000040.1:0-12851 GCA_041562275.1 Sulfurimonadaceae bacterium
GCTTCGATCTCCGTCATCCTGTAGTTAAAGCCTATCATATTGACAAGTTCTTCTCTGCTCTTTATACCGCGCGCCGAAAGAACGGCTTCAGCATGGTTTCGTATCAAACGTAATTTGTCTGCCAAACCATCATCATCCGTGACGATGACACCGCCTTCGCCGGAGTGGATGTGTTTGTGATAGTTAAGCGAAAAGATACCCATATCCCCAAGTGTACCGGCATATTGTTCTTTGTACATAGCTCCGGGAGCCTGTGCAGCATCTTCAATGACGATGAGACTGTGTTTGGCAGCCAAGGCGTTGATCGCATCGACATCATAGACCTGTCCGAAGATATCAACGACAATGATCGCTTTTGTCTTTGAGGTGATCTTGGACTCGATTGACTTTACATCAAGGCAGTAATACTCCTCTTCGATATCAGCAAAGACAGGTATGGCACCATAGACCAGAGCAGCTGTTGCTGAAGCACTCATCGTATAGGCAGAGACGATGACTTCATCTCCAGGTCCGATGCCTGCAGCACCTACAGCGGCATATAAACCGGAAGTCGCTGAGTTGACAGAGATAGCATGCTTGACCTTGAAGAACTTTTCCCAGGCGCGCTCTAAGGCCTGTACTTCGACTCCTCCGTAAAAGTCATCATGCCAGGTCCCGAGATAGGAGGAGAGTTTTCCAGAACGAAGTACGCGCAAGACAGCCTCTTCTTCTTCTGTGCCTATGGTGTTGTAAGCCGGAAAAGGTTTACTGCGGAGTTTATCGGCGCCGTTGATAGCTAGATTATTCATGGATATCCCAGGTTAAGGTATGTGTAGTTGAAAGCTTCTCTTTGATCTCAAGAAGCTTCTTGCTGAGCAAAAGATGCGTTTTAAAACAGTCCTCTTTCGTGTGTATCGCAAAATCGATAGTATGATAGAGGTTCATACGCAAAGTATCGTCAAGAGTCTTTGTGGGTTGTAGCGTAAAGTAACCTTCGTATTCTTTCGAAGGCCTGACTGTTTCGATCTGTATCGTGTGCCCGGAGTCTTTGATGAGGACTCTTCCCTTTGAAAACTGCATCTCCAGCTCAAACAGTGCGAAGTTGTCTCCGCTGAAATTATGCAGCGTCCCCGGGCAGGAAACGGTTTGAAGCGAAAAACTTCCATAGAGATCATCATCTTTGACACGAAGATTCTCTGAAGAGAGACTTTTTATTCCTCCGCAGAGATGTTCGATGAGCTCAAGCATATGCGAACCGTTGTGGTAAAGCCCCTTGGTGAACTTGCCGATGAAGAACAGCGGTTTTCCCAGCGTCTCTTCTTGTATGAGTTCATGCAGTCTGTTTATACTCGGATCATATCTTCGAAGGAAGTTTATAATGACTTTTTTGCTGGTCTTGTCTAAAAGAGGGGCAAGCTCATCAAACTCTTTTTGTGTCTGTACAAAAGGTTTTTCGCAGATAATGGTCTGTATATGTTTGTCGTTTAGAGCTTCTCTCATCCCCTCGAAGTGAAATGCTGTAGGCGAGGAAATAGAGAGGATGTCGATCTGTTCATTTGCCAGCATCGTCTCAAGAGAAGGGTAATGCCTGATCTCTTGACCCCATCTCTGAACAAATTTCTCTCTTTGCTCAGCAGAAGGGTCGCATACACAGATAAGGCGTGTGCCGGTGTGTTTTTGATAGGCATGGGCGTGGGTCAGGACTCTCTCGTCAGAAGGAGAGTCTAAAAAACCGGCAATGTTTCCGCATCCGACTATAGCAGCGTTTAGCACGGCTGAAACTCCTTGATTTTTTGTTTGAAAGTAGCAAAACCTATGCCATCACTCTTGAGCGAAAGCGCTAGAGGATGCAGATGCTTTGGTGTAAGAGAGCTTAGGCTTCTAAGCTGATGCGAATGCGGCAGAGGAAGGAGAAACTCCCGATTGTCTGAAGGCAGGAAGGAGAGAACCGGTTTGCCTAAGAGTGCTGCCGTGTAGAGAGCCATCGTATCAAAACCTATCACGAGCTTTGAACGAAGCAGGTCTTTTTCCAGAGGGTAAAAGGCAGCAGGGTAGATCTGGGATCGGATATGGGGGAACTTCTTTAAGATCCTGGCATAGTTATGCTGTTTTTCAGAAGGGTGCAGACGGATATGGATGCCCTTGCAGTCAAATTTTTCAAAATGCTTTAAGATCTCTTCTAACGCCGAGTCCTGGGTGAATCCCCAATAGTTTCTGTCTTTATAGGTACTCAAGGCGACCTGGTCTGTAGGCTCGCTTAAAAAAAGCAGGTTGTCCGTAAGCGCGACCTCCTCATCTTTGAAAGAGGCTATCTGCGTTTGCAGGTAATAGTTATTGACGCGCAGTACCTCTGGCAGGCCAAATGACGTTGCCGACTGCTCTGCTTTCTCATCACTGGCAACGGTGTAGTCAGGAAGGTTGTCTTCCCACTGCTCATGTGGATAGCCAAAACGCTCTTTATATGAACTCCAGTGATCCAAAAAAGCAAAAGAGGGAATATGTCTTCTTCTTGCCTCTTTGACGAAGGAGCGTTCTATCCTCTCTTGCCATCCTGTACCGAAGAAGAGGGCATCGCAGCCTTCCAAGTCGAGGCTTGTCTCTGTCTTCAGTCCGTGAGACGCGGCAATTTTTTCAAAAGGAGACCCTTTAAGGGCATAGAGCGTCCACTCGGCTTCGTTGATATGGGCTTTGATATAGGATGACAAGATCTCAGAAGCCCCGGCATCATGACAGACAACAGCGATCTTCACTCGATCAGATCCCGAGACAGGGGTGTCCCTTTTTGAAAGTCGTTTTTGAACCTCTTCCCCAAAACATTCTTGAGTTCTTTGGGATGCATCCCAAAACCGGGACGTACAGAGCGCACGTTTTCCTCTGAAAGCGTATCGCCTTTTGCGACGTCTTGGGCAATAAAGAGCGAGCGGGAGAACTCTCTGGCCTTTTTGCTTTTTTCCGTCAGTTCATAGTTGACTTTTCCTAACATCTTTTCGGTGTTACGGACAGCCTGTACCATCTGAGCAAACTGCTCGGTATCTAAGGAAAAAGAAGCGTCCGGTCCGCCTATAGAACGGTCAAGGATGAAATGTTTCTCAATGACTTTGGCTCCCAGGGCGACTGCGGTAATAGGTGCGGTCGTGCCTAAGGTATGGTCAGAAAAGCCGGCGACGACATCAAATGTCCTGATAAGGTCAGGAATAGTCAGCAGATTGGCTTCCTCCAAAGGAGCAGGATAGGCTGAGGTGCATTTAAGCAGGATGATCTCTTTGTTGTCCATGCGGTGACAGGCATCCAGGGCCTCTTGGATGTCTTGTTTTTCGGCAATACCTGTAGAGATGATCACCGGTTTTCCCTTACTCGCGACATATTCGATAAGAGGTATGTCGGTAATCTCGAAAGAGGCGATCTTGTAGGCAGGGACATTTATGCTTTCTAGGAAATCGACTGCCGTCGTGTCAAAAGGCGAAGAGAAGCAGACGAGTCCGAGCGATTCGGCATAGGCTTTAAGTTCACCTTGCCACTCCCAAGGCATGTAGGCCTTTTCATAGAGTGAATGCAGGGTCTGCCCATCCCATAGCGTGTCTTGTTTGATCTGAAAATAGTCATTATCGCAATCCAGAGTGATCGTATCGGCGGTATAGGTCTGAAGTTTTACAGCGTCTGCTCCGCTTTGCGCAGCTGCTTTGATCGTCTCTTTGGCGATCTCGATCTTTCCACCGTGGTTGGCAGAGAGTTCGGCGATGATAAAGACAGGTGCGTTTTGCGAGATCTCTCTGCCTGCTATAGTGATCTTATCCATTTTTTTTCCCATAGCTGTAATATAAAATATTGTCCTCTTTTTTGAGATACTCAAAACCCGCTTTTTGAAAGCTTTTCTGCGAGGCGGTGTTATCTTCTTTGATCTGTGCTTCGATTAATGTATTCCCATACTCTTTAAGATAGGTTGAACAGCCTTTTTTAATGATCTTCTCTGCCATCTTTTTGCCGCGAAAATCTTTGCTGATCGATAGGCTTATAATCGTCTTTTCGCCGGTTTTGTTAAATCGTACCTGTGCGACAAGGGCATTGGTGTTCGAGCGTACTGTATAGAGGCAGACAGTTGTATTTTCCAAGAGATCATAGAACCATTTCGTATGTTCTTCCAGTGTGATAGGCTTAGAGGAGAAGGAATTTTGTCTGACGAAAGGATCGTTGGCAAGATCGTAAAGATCAAGCAGGTCATATTCGGATGCTTTGTGCAGGGTCAAGGCTTCGCTTTTGTGAGAAGGAAGTCTGAAAAGGGATGTCTGTCTGCTTTGAAACAGATACCAGTTTGCCAGTTTATGTATCTGGGAACTTTTTAGTGTTGTGACGCGCGCTCTTCGCAAAAACTTCGCGACTTCGACCTGATTCTCTGCGGTCTGTATCGTAATGAGGGGAACATTCATGAAGAGTGCTTCGGCGGCAAGGACGCTTGGCGTGACGATTGCCAGTTCACAGCCATTAAGCAGTTTTGGGACATCCCCGTCAAGATGCAGTTTGACCCATCGGTTGACATTGGCATAAGCTTTAAGCGTGCGAAGGTTGGGGTTGGATGAACTGAGGGCGACATGGACCTGAAAGCTATGCGGTTTTAGAGTTTTAAGGAGTTTGAGCGTGAGGTTGGAAAAGTCCGAACCGCCCAGACAGACAAAGAGACCTTTTTTACTGCGCCGGTGTTGTCTCTCTTCAAAAAATGCCTGACGGATAAGAGGAGAGATAAGTGATATCTTGCAAAATGAGGGTACTTTGTGACGGTACTTTGCAGCGCTTGCGCCAAGGTTGTGGTTGATGATTTCATCACAAAAGTGCTCTTGGTAGGTGTCGTCAAAGACGCTGAGTCTCAGTGAAGAGGCTTCCTTGATCTTTTGCTCATCTTCAAGTGTGAATCCGTAATGATCTACGATAAGATGATCGATATCCAAGCGCTTGCACAGATCAATCAACTCCTTGATATCGGGAGAGTGCAGGGTATGGACCGGGTAAGGGATCTCATGGTCGATATTGCCGGGCAAGGCCTGCGTGGCGAAGTGTATCTCTTTGGAATCAAGTCTGGATGCAAGTACGAGGTCACGTTTGATATGGCCCAAGCCTATGCGGCTCGAACTGTCTGCACGAAAGAGGGTCCTTCTAGGCATCATCTTCCAGGACTTTAAACATCAACTCTGCCCGTCTGAAGTCCTCAGGTGTATCGATGTCCTGAACAAGGTGTCTGGGTAAGATGACGGCAGTCGAGTGTGTCGCAAAAATAGGTTCTGCATTCAGCCAGGCTTCGGATGTTCCGAAGTAAAACTGTCCCGCATCGTGGTAAGCCTCTTCGAGGTCCTGACTTCGGGTATTAAAGTGCTCAGGCTGGAACATCTCTACCTGATGCTGCTCATTTATCTTGATCGCACGCTGGATAGGAAAGGCAAAGGAGGTCGCAGAGAAGCTGTAGAGACTTTTACTGGCTATCAAGGTCTCATAGGCTTCTTTAAGATATCTTTCCTGGATAAAAGGCGCTGTCGCGTAGATACAGCAGGCGATCTCTAGGGGACCTGCTTTTTGAAGCTCTTCTATAGCGTGGGAAATGACCGGGATAGTCGCCGTGTGATCGTCACTAAGTTCGCGCGGACGCATAAATGGGATCTCTGCACCGTATTGTCTGGCGACTTCGGCTATCTCTTCATCATCGGTGGAGACGATGACCCTGTCAAAGAGTTTTGACCGGATAGCTGCTTCTATGGAGTAGGCGATCATCGGTTTGCCGCAGAAGTCTTTGATGTTCTTTCTCGGTATTCGTTTTGAGCCGCCCCGGGCCGGAATAATAGCAACTTTCATCAGAACGAACATCCCCGGATGGCATAGGCTTCGAGAACCTCCAAGAACGTATTGGCGACAAAGACGGCATCCTCCAGTGTCATCTTCTGATGGCAGGGGAGGGAGAGCTCTGAACGGTAAAAATCTTCCGATACGGGAAGACTTTGCTTACCATATCTTTCGATATAGAAGCTGTTTTGATGAATAGGTTTGTAATGGACCTGAACACCAATCCCTTTGTCATGCAGGCTTGAGAAGATATCCTCTTTCGGACATTGCAAAGAGGGAATAAGGGTGATAGGATAAAGGTGTCTCGCGGAACGCTCATTTTCCGGTATCGAAATGGTCTGCAAAAGCTTATGCCCCTTGAACCGTTCGTCATAATAAGCGGCTATCTCGTTTCTTCTGTCTATAAAAGTATCAAGTTTATGCAGCTGTGAAAGGCCCAGGGCTGCAGCAAGGTCAGTAAGACGATAGTTGTATCCCATACTGACCATATCGGAGTTCCATAACTGCTTTTTGACGATGCCATGCGAACGGAAGAGGCGTAGTTTGGTTGCGTACTCTTCATTGTCGGTCAAGACGGCTCCGCCTTCGCCTGTCGTGATCGGCTTGATGGCATGAAAAGAGAAGATAGTCATATCCGAGAGAGAGCCGATCTTCTGTCCGTCTACAGAAGAGCCCAAGGCATGCGAAGCATCTTCGATGACCAGAAGATCATGCTTTTTGGCGATCTCCTGTATTTTTTTAAGTGCAACGGGTTTGCCGGCAAAGTCTACGGGGACAATTGCTCTTGTTTTGGGTGTGATAAGTTTTTTGATCAGGCGTTCATCGATATTCCCGTCCAGTTTGACATCACAGAAGACCGGCTTAGCATCCAGAGCAATGGCCATATTGGAGGTGGCGACAAAGGATATCGGAGTTGTGATGATCTCATCGTCTTTGCCGATTCCGGCACTGGCATAAGCACCCATCAAAGCGGAAGTCGCTGAGTTAAAGGTAACGGCGTACTTGGCTCCGGTGTATTTACACAAGGCCTGCTCAAAGGCTTCTACCTTGGGACCTTGTGTCAGGTGAGAGCTTCTAAGGACCTCGGTAACGGCGGCAATGTCGTCATCGTCTATAAACTGGGTACTGTAGGGGATCATTTTTCTTCTAGTTCTGTCAGTTTTATCTTCTCAAGGAGCTGTTCGGCACTGAGCCAGATCGTATTATCTCTTGAGTTGTAGTCAAAACCGAGTTTGACAGGCTTGCCTGTCTCCCCCAGACCGTTTTTTGTGAAATCGACATGATGGGTAAACTGAATGCTGGGCTGGATGACAAAATGGTCCTCAAACTCCAGTGTCAGATGCGAGTCACCTTCTGCACACATCGCTTCATGCATCTTCTCTCCTGGCCGCAGACCGACTACATTCTGCTTGAGACCTGGAAAGACAGCCGAGGCCATGTCTTTCATAGTCATAGAAGGGATCTTGGGTATGAATATCTCTCCGCCTTGCATACGTTCAAAGTTTTTAAGGACAAAGTCCACACCTTCTTGGAGGGTGATCCAAAACCGTGTCATGTCAGGCGCAGTGACAGGAAGTTCAGTCGCGCCTTCGGCTACCAGTTTTTTAAAGTAGGGAATGACCGACCCGCGGGAGCAGAGAACATTTCCGTAACGCACGACGGCAAATTGGATCTCATTCTCTCCGCGGATATTATTGGCTGCTACAAAAAGTTTATCAGAGGCAAGTTTGGTTGCACCATAGAGGTTGATAGGGCTGGAAGCCTTGTCGGTAGAGAGCGCGATGACTTTCTTGACGCCGCATTTTAGAGCCGCGTCAATAACATTTTGAGCCCCGTTGATATTGGTCTTTATGCACTCCATCGGATTGTATTCAGCAATAGGGACATGTTTTAAGGCGGCAGCATGGACGACATGGGTCACGCCGTTCATCGCCTTTTCAAGACGGGGAAGGTCACGGATATCACCGATAAAATAACGCATGCAAGGGTCATTGTACTTTTGCGCCATTTCGTACTGTTTGAGTTCGTCACGCGAGTAGATGATGATCTTGTTGGGTTTGTACCGTTCTAGTATCGTACGGACGTATTGTTTTCCAAAACTGCCTGTTCCGCCTGTGATAAGGATGTTAGCACCGTTTAGCATCTGTTTCCCTTGAAAATACCCATAATGATATTTTGAATAGTTAGTGATATTTTAACATACTAGTGTCTTATAACAAGCAAAAAACATACCATTACTTCTTCTTAATCCCGAAATATTGGGGGCGGATAGTGAGTTCGGTGATACTGACACCTTCTCTCATGTTTAAGATGTCTTCAATGGCTTTAGCAATGTCTGCAGGTTTGAGATGCATCTGCAGCTCTTCGGCAGGTTTGAAATGCAGTTCGTCGAAAAAAGGGGTCTGTGTCATATCGGGATGGATAGAGATGACGTTGACTCCGCTCTTTCTGACCTCTTCAAAGAGGCAGCGTCCGAAGTGGTGAAGGCCCGCTTTCGAGGCAGAATAGGCCGCCGAGAACTTTGAGGCTTTGAGGGCTTCGATGGAGGTGATGTTGATGATTGTACCCTTCTTTTTTTTCAGGCTTCTCAGTGTGAGGGAGCTTAGGATGACGGGAGCCGTGAGATTGGTGTCGATGATCTGTTTAAGCCGTAGGGGACTCAGCTCCTCATGAGGTTCAAACCGTCCCAATCCTGCAGAGTGGATGAGAAGGTCGATATCACACTGCTCAAGTATCTTCTTGATCGTCTGTTCCAGACGGACTGTATCGGTGATATCACATACTGTGGGGTGAAACCTTGTGTCTTGGATATGTGTCTGCTCCCTACGGGCTATTCCGTGGACGGTATAGCCCATAGAAAGAAGCTTGAGACAGATGGCTTCGCCTATGCCCGAACTGCTTCCTGTGACAATAGCGCTCTTATCTGCCATCTGTCTCTCCTTGAATCTGTTTGATATGTGTCTCGATCTCTTTGAGATGCACCCGGATAAGATCGATGATGAGCTGCTTTTTGATCTTAAAAGGTTTAAAATGATCGGATACGACTTTTAAAACAGAGATCTTATAGGGTGCAAAAGAGGTGGATACAGCTTTGTAGATACTGATGGCTTCCATCTCTGCGATGTCAGTATTTGAGGCTTGTGTCAGCGCTTGTTCTGAACTAAAGCAGGAGACTTTCTCTAATGCAGAGTCCACATTTTTAAACTCAAAAGATTCTGATTCATTATGCAGACTTTTCACGCAAAGAAGACTTCCTATGGGGAACTTTTCCTGTGCGGCACAAATACCCAGATTAATCAGAACACTGTCATTCCCATGTGGGTATCGTGAAAGCAGATGTTCTGCGGCTTTTTTGGCATTTTCCTGTCCCATACCGCTAATCAGGATGACCTTATCCTCATTAAAGAAAACAGGGTAAGGCTGACTCAGATCTTTTTGCAGTCTGTAGTGATCGATAAGCGCTCTTGCCTCCGCCTCGAAGGCACAGATAAAGTAAACCATGATTATCTTTGATAAGCATAGTTTTTGATGCCGTAACGTTTCAGCAGACGGGTATTGGCTTCTAATGCTTTCTCTTTGTTGAGTACGATTATGCTTCCCCCTTGTAAGGTTATTTTCACCTCTTTGTCCTGGCTGTCTTCTATGCTGTCGATCAGGTTTGAGAACGAGTGTATCTTAACACCGTTGACTTCGAGGACGATAGCATGTGAGAGCCCATACCCTGCATTTTCTCTGTCAGCCAGAATACTTTGCAAGAATACTATCTCATGCTGTTCAGCGGAAGGGAAGTTCCCGTTTTTGACGATATCGACAAAACGGACCGGAGCCTTCTGTACCCAGTTTCTTCCCCATTCATAGAGGTAGTTTTTGCTTAAGGGCATAAACACAAGACCGCCGAAGATGTAATACTGGGGACGCTGCTCATGTTCAAAAGGGATGAGAGAGACAAGGCTTTTTAGCGGGATCTCTATGGTAAGTTCCTTGCCTTCTCTGAGTATAGTGGCTTTAAAACGCTCATCAATATGGTGTGAACGGATGAGGTAGTTTGCTGCAACACGGCCGTTCTCTTTCATCTCTATAGTCGCGTCGTCCGCGACTTTTACCCCGTCAATGGCAAGAAGGATGTCATCTTGTCTCAAATAGCCGTCGCAGGAGCTTCCCGGGACTATCTTGGTGATCACCACACCCGTTCGCTCGCCCATCTTATAGTATGCCTTGAGACTGCTGTTTTCCATCGTCTGGATATACAGGCCGTCATCGGGAAAACCGTCATAGTGTCCGTCTTTGATATCGTCGAGGAAATGTTTGATGACAGGCGTAGGGACCAGATAGCCTATGTTATCGGCAGAAGAGAGCGACTGCATCGCGATTCCCACGATATTGCCTTTCGCGTCAAAAACTGGCCCGCCGCTGTTGCCGGGATTGATGGCCGCATCGATCTGCAAAGATAAAAGATCAAAGTCGCTGTGTACATACAAAGTCTGCTCGATTCGCGAGATGATCCCCTGGGTGATGGATATCTCGTTTCCTCCTTGGGGATAGCCGTATACAGCCACCCCGTCTTGACGGTGAGGGATCGTGCCAAACTGTAAAGCCTTAGTCCCTTTGAAAAAGCTAGGCTCTTCCACCTTGAGAAGGGCGAGGTCTGCATCATGGGAGATCCATTTGACATGAGCGATAAACTTTTTTGGATCGGTGCTTTTTTTGACCTCGACGTAGACGCCGTTGGAGACGACATGCGCAGCGGTCAGGATATACCCTTCGTCGATGATGACCCCAGAACCGGTAGAGAACTTTTGTGTTCGCATCTGCCAGGGCTGATAATAGTTAGGCTTGACCGATGTCGTAAATATTTTGATGACAGACGAAGAGATACTCTGGGCCTGTTTTTCGGAATGAAAAGGCGAGGCTGATAATATAAAGGGGATAAGTAAAAAAAGAATGCGCATGATTTCCCTTGCTAAATAATTATAGTAATTGTAACTAATCTCTGCAAATACTTTTTTAAGTTAATGTTTGCAGTGTTTCGATATGATAACCGATATGAAATTTTTGCGTTAGTTTGTAAGGCAATAGAAGGTCGGTGTTATCTCAAGACCGGTCTTGGTCCTATGCAACTTTGCATCAAGGGAAAAAACATGAGTCAAAAGTTTGAACTACCAAGCTATGGTAACATTAATGCGGAAGAGATGGCAGCAAAGATCGGTCTGAATGCCAGGCATATCCCGATCTTGGTGCAAAGTTTTATAGATGAAAGTACAGAGATCATCGTGTCGCTTGAGGCGGCAATAGAGAAGAAAGATTATGCGGAGATAGGCAATACGGCACATTCTATCAAGGGATCTGCAGGTAACCTGAAATTTGATGAGATGTATGAACTGGCCAAAGAGGTAGAGCTCTCTGCCAAGGCAGCAAAGGAAGATTATCCTTATCTAGCTGCCTGTGCGAGTTTGAAAAACGCAATTTTAAGCATCAAGCTATAGACTTTAAGCTTTATCTGTCTTCAGATTCAGTACAATGTCAGCCTTAATAAGCATTGAGGGCATGCGCGCATGTCTTGAGTGCTTCCCTTTAGACCTGTGCAATGGTTTTATTTGGTATCGTGTCAGGACGGGAACGTAGCAGCACACCAGATCTGATTATGTGCCGCAGGTATCTGGAGGGGAGTCTTACACTTTATTCACAACAATCACATGCAAACAATTTTATTTATGTAAAAGAACTTACCTACGGGCCGGTCTTTGCGGTGCTATGCACAACACAAAGCCGCGTCGGGCTAAAAAGGTGAAGCAGTTCACCTTCTCTTAACGCTCTTTGGCGGTATCTGGAGGGGAGTCTTACACTTCATTCACAACAATCACATACAAACAATTTTATTTATGTAAAAGAACGTATTCACTCCACAAATACTCCACAGCTAAGTTGTTATGATGTTTTAATCACAAAAGGTTGATAAAAGTTCCTTTCTTTAGCTACAATCAATGTGAACTTCTATTAATAATTCTTATGTTACAGAGGTCAAAGACCCACTGTAGCATCTTGCGTTATTATTTGGAAAAAAACAAAACAAGGATACAAAATGACAAGTAAGACTAAATTGGCAGCACTGATTTTTGGTGCAGCGCTTATGACGGCAGTAGGTGCAACTTCTGCATTCGCAGCTGAAGGTAAATGTGGTGCAGGCAAATGCGGTGGCGAGAAAAAAGAAAAAGCCGGTGAAAGTAAATGCGGCGGAAAGAAAGCTGAAGGAAAATGCGGCGGTAAAAAAGCAGATGCAAAATGCGGCGGCGAGAAAAAAGATAAAGCTCCCAAATGCGGTGCCGGAAAATGTGGAGCCAAATAATAGTCAGACCTTAAATTTGTTTGGGTATCGATGATTTGGGGTTTGACCCCGATCCCTCTTGTAAAGAGAATGCATATATCGTATTGCGGTACAGAGGCATTTGATAGAGTCTTTTCAAAATTCCAATGACAGCGGATTGTTTTCTTTGTTATCTGCTTGTTAAAATATTTCAAGATGGTATTTTAAAAGGATTTACTTACACAAAGGACTCATAATGCAGATGAATGAACTCTATGACAAAAGCTCGAAGCTTTTAAGCAAGACAGATGATAGTGCACTGCTCTTACTGCGCATCATTTTGGTCTATACCTTTTACGGTCCGGCCATGGCAAAATTCTCAAACATAGGCGCGACAGCAGGTTTTTTTGAACATCTGGGAATACCTCTGCCGACTTTGAGCGCCTATATGGCTGCGGGGACAGAGCTTATCGGTGCAGTATTGTTGGCGCTGGGCCTTCTTACCCGTTTTATATCCATTCCTTTGCTCTTTGTGATGATTGTCGCGATTGCTACGGTACATGGGACAAACGGTTTTCATGTAATCATGCCGGGAGATGCCTATACCTGGGAGAACCCCTATGTCAACGGTGAAGTTGTTAACGGCACGGTCGTTGTCTTGCAAAACGGGTATGAGATGGTGCTGTACTATATGGCGATGTTGATGGCCCTGATGAGTAAAGGCGCAGGACGTTTAAGTCTGGACCAC
>JBFEYG010000041.1:0-12793 GCA_041562275.1 Sulfurimonadaceae bacterium
AGTCATCGAAAAGGCCTATGAATGTCTAAGTGACTGTGAACGGGTCTATTCCTCATTGAAATTTGATATCCGCAAGGGAAAAAGCAACCGTTTGAAGGGCAAGATAGACTCGGTCCAGAAAACACTTGGACGGGAAGTTAAGCACTAAGCTTAATGCCCTCCTGCCTCGTTTGCACAGACTTCCATCTCAATTCCTGATTTCAAAAAATAGATAAACGCGATCGTAACGGCGACTATCTTTATATCTGCGACTCCGACTAAGGCCCATACGGTACAAAAGGCTAAGGCAACAGATGCAATAGCAAAACGTGTCTTGTGCCCGGTCATTTCATCATTATGTGTCATGTTTTCTCCTTGTTTGAGATATATTATATCACTGTCGTATATGCTTAAGATTAAATATTATATTTGCTTGGCTATAATGACACCATGAATAGAGATAAAATACGATATATTTCGATCATTGCCATTATCCTGCTTATGATACTTGCAGTGATGGTCTATGCTGTAAGCAACTCCGCGTTCAACTTCAAAGGCAATACCCTCAAACAAAAGACAAAAACCGGTTTGGGGTATGTCCGCACGGGACGCACAGAGTTTAAAGCGCCTGATGTTTTCTTTCTGGGTAATTTTACAGCCAACATGGCAACCAATGACCGCGCAGGAAAGTTTGTCGTTGTCGAAGTACGTCTGAAGATGAGCGATACGGATATGGCACAAGAACTCAAAGATAACAACATACGTCTTCGCGACGCTGTCATTGATGAGATGAGTCTGAAGCGTTTTTCAGAGGTCGCCACCGAAAAGGGAAAGATGGCTCTAAAAAGTAACATCAAAGATCGGCTTAACGGGATAGTCCAAGAGGGACAGATCGAAGAAGTCTATTTCACCAAGTTTATTATTCAGTAGAAAAGTACAGCTGCAAGCTGCCACTCTCGGCTTTTTGATCTCAGCTCTTGCACTGCCACACTTCGATGAGAACACCGATCTCATCAGATATTGAGCTGCTAAAAGCCTTAAATCTCTCCTCATCGATCGTATTCCACTCTTTTTCCCATCTGTTATAGATAAAAAAGAAGCTTTCGAGCATGTTGAAGATTCGTCTGTTTTCTTCAGCACGTGTACATTTTGGATGGGTGCCTATGACACGACTTAGTTCTCTTAAGGAGTTTGCTAGTGATGTATATAAGGCTTTGTCAGAAAGGGAATCGGCATACATGCGTACAGCATCAGAGAGTTTCACAAATGAAGGATCTTGTGTTGTGTCTGTCTCATAGGCGCGTGTGATCTCATCGATACGTTCTTCGATCACTTCTAGCAGGGAAGGGACGTCATCTTCTATCTGATGGGTAAGTGCATCTTCTTTTTTGACAGAAGGAAGCCCCGGAGTTGTAGCGGGTATATTGATGTTCCTGTAAAGCTGGTCCTTATGGTGCATTCCTTCGATGATACGCATTGATTTTTCCAAAGCCAGGTTTTTATCGTGCAGATCATCATTACTCTGTTTGAGCCTTTCGCTTTGCAAAGAGAGCTCGGCATTGAGCTGTTCGATCTTCTTGTAGTGGCTTAATACAAGTCGTTCGTTGACAATGGCCTGAGTGACTTGATACAGCGTGTTGATCAAAGCCTGATGCTTAAGAGGTTTGATAAGAAAACCGTTGACACCGATATGCAGAAGTTCTACAAGATAGTCAGACTCGTTGTGTGCTGATATGACGAGAATAGGCTCAAGAGGAGAGATCTCATAGATCGCATTGATCATCTCTATACCGTTCATGATAGGCATATTGATATCCGTTATGACGAGGTCATAAGGCTTTGAGTCTGCTATGACCTTCTGCTCGTATTTGACCAAGCCGGCTTTCCCATCTTCGGCCAGATCGACTGTATGAAAGAGGTCATTTAGCATATCACCCATCTGTTGGCGAAGCTGCGCGTCATCTTCTACGAGAAGAAGATCAAGGTCTTTTGTGTTTTTATACAGTTCTTTTGCCGAGATCATAAGCCGCCTTTTTTAAAAATCGAAGATGTCGTCAATATCTTAATCCTCTTTGGTCCCAGAATCCGGCAACAAGAGAGCATTGAGCATATTGGCATTCGTTGTGATGGAGTCATTGAGAAAATCGACGCTTGGCGCACCTTCATAAAATATCTTGCTCTTCCAAAAGATAAGATCGTTCATAAAGGCGTTGATAAAATCAAATAATTGATGCGAAGTCTCTTTGAAGTGCTCCTGGTTTGCGGTTATGGCATTTGAGAGTTCATGCAAGGCATTGGACAGTACATAAGTGTCATTGGAAATAGAAAGAATAGAAGCCATCTCATGGAAGCAGTGGGAAAGTTCCTCGATATCAGAATGTTCAAGCGAACTTTTTTCCATCAGCAAGATGAGTGAGCGCAGTTTAAAGAGGTAGTCCTCAAAGTCATCAAGCTCATCTTGATCAAGGATGTCAAAGGTCTTGAGCACGGTGTCACTTTGCGTAGTGAAGGAGAGGACTTGGGGCTTCTCGGCAGGTTCCTCTGGTGCGGCTTTCTCGATGGGCACTTCCTGGGCCAGATCGATCTTCGGCAATAAAAAGGTGAGCAGATTCCCCTTGCAGATATGTACTGCTTCTGCGTAATACTTTTCAATGAGTGCATCGATAGACTTGCAGCCTATAAGCTGAGCATTATCAAGGGTAAAGAAGAAGTTCTCAGCATCTTCTTCGATGACGATATGAAATTGATATTTGTGCTGCAGCTGCAGGGAACCTATTCGGTAGATGAAGCGGACAAAATCACTCAGATGCTCAATATGGCGTTGGAAGTCAAGCCGTATGAGGATCGCTTCCCAAAATTCGGACAGATCTGTGTCAGAAGCTACCGTAAAGTCCATACGGTAGTTATAGACCTTGGATGTGAAGAGGTTGTGCGCCTTTGGCGAGATCCCGATATGATTGCGGGTTTTGATAAGCTGAAGATAGTTATGAAGACGGCTTTTGAACAACGGTGCATTGACAGGCTTGACCATATAGTCTTCGGCACCGTTTTTTAACATCTCTTTCTGTTTTGCCTCATCCCCGAAGGCTGAGATGACGATGATCATCGTCTTCGGATGTTTGGCTTTGATGATTTTTGTCGCTTCGTTTCCATTCATGGCAGGCATCATAAGGTCCATAAAGATGATATCGATATGGTTCTCATCGCAGACCTTGACGGCTTCTTCTCCATTGCGCGCTGTGAAAACATTGAGCACATAATCGTTGTCTTTGCTGTACTGTTCTATCAGCAGGGTGATAAGCTCAAGATTGACATCGTTGTCTTCTACGACTAAAATATTGTTATGCATTATACTAACTACCTGTTTCGTTTATTTGGACTTTCTTTATTGATAATAGCGTACTGAATGTTAAAAAAACGCTAAATATAAATATAAAAAAATATTATTTCAAAAAAATCGACACTTTTATAGTATTTAAGCTTGTTTTGTGTAAATTATTACACCAAAAAAAATATTGTTATAAAATGTGTTAAGTCATAATATCAAATGTTATTTAATGTGTTCAGTCTTGAAATCAAAGGAAACAATCAAATATGCGCAGTATGAATCATACCTATACCAATACGATGAAACTACTCTCATGGTTGGAGGAAGTGTCAAATGGACAAGCCTTTGAGTCAGTATTGGTACAGCTCTTTGACGGCACCTTAGATCATGAACATATCTCCAGGATCACTAAGACAATCAAAACATTTTTTCCTGAAGCCGTCATAATAGGCGTATCAAGTTCTGGCGAGATATCTGAGGGCAAAGTCCAGGACCATACGACATTGATCAGTATTACCGGCTTTGATTCGACACGTCTAAAACCGTTTAGCAGTGAAAAGAAGAACGGTTATGAAGTTGGCCAAGAAATGGCGAGCTCGCTTATCACAAATGAAACCCGGTGTATTATCATGTTTGTAGATGGGTTGGACTATGATGCTGAGGCCCTGTTGAAAGGTTTTAATACATCAGGAGGGGATAAGATCCTTTTAATAGGAGGTATATCGGGGGATAACTATACCTATAGCGGTTCGTATGTCCTTCTGGATACGCAGGTACATTCAAAAGCTGTTGTTGCGGTGGCCCTCGATAGTGCAACGCTTCGCTGTTTTACCGATTACAACTTCGGATGGAAGAGTGTCGGAAAAGGTATGCTGGTGACTCGCTGTGAAGGGAACCGCGTTTATGAGATAAACAACAAACCGATCCTTTCCGTGTATGCCGAACACCTGGGAAAAGATGTGCTTAAAGATCTGCCGCAATCCATAATGGAATTTCCTTTGACCTTTGAAGATGATGGGTTTCAAGTCGCCCGTTCCGCAGTGCAGATAACGGCGGATAAGGGTATTGAGTTTTCTGGTCCCATCAAAGAGGGCACTTCTGTATGCTTCGCTATTGAAGATGAGAGCAAAGTGATAAGTACGACCGCGGATATCTATATCAAAGCTTCCATGCAGCCTCTTGAATCCGTCTTTGTCTATTCATGTGCTGTGCGAAAGTCATACTTTAACGATTACCTCGAGCTGGAGTACAAAGCACTGTCAGGACTGGCACCTGAAGCAGGCTTCATAACCTATGGTGAGTTCATCAATGTAAAGGGTAAAAGCCGTCTTTTGAATGTCACCAGTGTAATCTTGGGCCTCTCAGAGACGAATGAGATCAAGCATAAGATAACAACGGGTCTGTTTAAGCCAAAGCCCCGGCGCAAAAACTCAGAATCCATCTCTACCTTGCTTGAAGTGACAACAGGTGAACTTGACAAACAGCTCCAGGAAAACCGTTCGCTCATATCACTGCTTGAACAATATAAAGATGCGCTTGACAAGTCGACCTTAGTCTCTAAAACGGATACCAAAGGGATCATCACTTACAGTAACGGCCGTTTTTGTGAACTGAGCGGTTACAGTGAGTCTGAGTTAGTCGGGCAACCCCACAGTATCGTACGTCATCCTGATACACCGAAATCCACCTTTGAAGAGATGTGGAAACAGCTTAAACAGAAGCAGATCTGGTCGGGAATGCTGCAAAACAGGAGTAAGAACGGTACGAGTTATTATGTGCATGCTACGATATTCCCTATCCTGGATGAAAACGGAGAAGTCTTCGAATATATGGCTCTTCGTGAGGATCTGACCTCTATGATCTTGTATGAGAAGAACCTTGAAGGGCAGCAGGAACGTCTGCATCAGATTCTTAACAATCAGGACAGTATCGTAGTCCTTACGACTTCGAGTGCGAAAGCGATGTTCCTAAACAAGAAGTTTTTTGACTATTTTGATTTTAAAGACATTCATGACTTTTTGGATCAACATACATGTGTTTGTGAACTTTTTGTAGATGAAAAAGGCAAGCAGATAGATCGTGAGAGGTCATGCCATCTGGATGTGTTGGAGTCTGAGAGTAAAGAATTCACTCAAACAGCATATATGCTGAACAAGCATAAAGAAGTGTTGACCTTTCGTATCGGGACAAAGCCCATCATCCTTGATAATCAAAAGATGTACATCTCGACATTGACCGATATTACTGAACTTGAAAACGCGCGTTTGCGTGCGGAAGAAGCCAAAAATGCCAAGGCCGATTTTCTCGCTAATATGTCCCATGAGATACGTACACCTATGAATGGTATTATCGGTTTTGCTGCATTGCTAAGTGAAGGCAGTTTGAATGAAGAACAGCGTCACTATCTTCAGATCATCCAAAATTCGGCAGATATGCTGCTGGATGTCGTCAACAATATTCTGGATTTCTCCAAGATCGAAAAGGCAAAACTGAAGGTCGAACTGATCAATGTCAATCTTTTCAGAGAGATGGAATACCTCTATATGAATTACCTGTCCAGTGTACAGGAGAAAGAGATATCTTACCGTTTGGATGTCGATCTTGACATAGACGAATGCCTTTATGCTGACGGCTTGCATCTGAAGCAGGTCATCTCAAATCTTGTCAATAACGCGATCAAATTCACACCCGCCGGAGAGAGTGTCTCAATTGAGGCAAAACTTCTCAACGATGATGGGGTGATACAGACAATTGAGTTCAGTGTTGAAGACACGGGAGTAGGGATATCAGAAGAGAGACAAGCGAAGATATTTGAATCTTTTTCCCAAGAGGACACCTCTACCACACGTGAATACGGCGGTACCGGTCTTGGTCTTAGTATCAGTGCTTCACTGGTCGAATTGATGGGCTCAAAAATCGATCTTCAAAGTCGTAAAAACGTGGGGAGCCGTTTCTCTTTTATATTGAGTCTTGAAAAGTGTACAACACACAGACAAGAGATCAGCAAGCTTCTGGATACTACGGCACTTGTGATATTGGAAGATCTCAATATGAGTAAGGATATAAGCCGTTACCTCGATACGTATGGCCTGAAGAACACTATCATCAATAAAGAGCGCCTTAACAGTACAGAAGGTGATGTTGTCATTCTCTTTGACGAAGCAGAAGCACTCAAATTGCATGATGAGGCATGCTCCAAGCAGAAGCACCTTGTCTGTATAGACAAAACATCAACACTGATGAACCCTGCCAGCTCTTTGCAGATGATAAACTGCTATCACCGATGTTCGACGCGACTGTATAATGTCTTGTATCAGTATGCGCTTTCACAAGAGAGTGCGGCCTCAAATACACAGCATTTTGACGGCAGTCATCTTAAAGTCCTGGTAGCAGAGGACAATGAAGTCAATCAGATGCTTATAGAGGAGATCTTAGGCAAGTACGGTATCGCTTCACAGATTGTCAAAAATGGAAAAGAGGCATTTGAACAGGCGCAGCAAGAATCTTTTGACCTTATATTGATGGATATTAATATGCCGGTGATGAATGGGGTGGATGCTGCCAAGAAGATCATGCTTGAAGCAGCATTGAATGCAAATACACCTATCGTAGCCCTGACGTCTAATATTTTAGAAAAAGATGTCGCTGGGTTTATCAAAGCCGGCATGTATGCCCACCTTGGAAAACCTGTCACAAACAAGGATATATACAGACTTCTGTACGAACTTTTTGAATCTAATCATCCGGATAGTGCTTTGTCGGTGATGTCAGACCAAGAGATATCTGCAAGTTTGCAAGAGGCCGGAGAACTGTTGGAACTCTCAAATGAGATCATGCTCTCTTTGCTTCAAAAGTTTTTGAATACAACAGAAGGTATACTGGAGAAGATACAAAAAGCAGATGAAGAAGATGACTTTGAAGCATTGATAGAGCAGGCCCATAAATTGAGGGGTTCAAGCAGCGCACTCTGTTTTCATAAGATAAAAGAGATAACGGTGAAGATTGAAGAGCGAGCCAGGAAAGGAAGGAACCTGGATAATACGAATGCGATAGAACAGCTGTATACGTATCATGAGAATATAAAAAGTTATTCTGCCGGAGACGTGAGATGAATGCCAAGATAAAACCTAACTATTTAAATGTCATCGCAGTCGATGACGAACCTTTCAATCTTGAATTGATCAAAGCGCTTTCATTAAACATCTATCCGAATATGCTGCTGTTTTCAGACCCTGCGCTGGCAATGGAACATATCTCTTCGCATCCGGTGGATATTTTGCTGGTCGATTATATGATGCCGGGCATCAACGGCATCGAACTCATGAAGCATGCGCAAAAGAGTGATCCTGAGATATTGACTATCATGATCACAGCAGCAGGTGATGACGATGCGGTCAAGATTAAGGCACTGAACGAAGGTGCTATCGACTTCTTGAAAAAACCTGTCAATGCAGCGGAATATCGTGCGCGGATGAACAATGTGGCCAAACTTAAAAAGTCTCAACGTATCCTGGATGACTTTAACCATCAACTCGAAGAGGAGGTCGCAAAGGCGACTAAGACATTGAGACAGCGTGAACAGGAGGCCTTGCAGGTACTCTCCAATGCAGCAGAATACAAAGACCCGGAAACGGCAAGCCATGTTGCTCGCGTGGCCCATTACTCACGGCTGCTTGCACAGAAGTATGGTCTGGATGAAGAAGAGCAAAAAATACTTTTTCATGCCTCGCCTTTGCATGATATCGGCAAGGTCGGCATCTGTGACTCCATCCTGCTTAAACCGGGCAGGCTGGATGATGCGGAGATGGCTGCGATGAAAAAGCATGCCGAGATCGGCTGGAAGATATTGGAGTCGAGTGAAAACCCCTACCTTAAGGCAGGTTCTATAATCGCGTATACCCATCATGAGAAATTTGACGGAAGCGGATACCCCAACGCACTTAAGGGGGAGGCAATCCATATCTATGGACGGATCACCGCTATAGTGGATGTCTTTGATGCGCTGACAAGTATACGTCCATACAAAAAAGCCTGGAGCTTTGAGCAAGCGGTCGCTTACCTGCACGAGCAAAGCGGGAAACATTTTGATCCGCATCTGTGCAGACTTTTTACAGACAACCTTGATGAAGTCGCATCCATCTATGAAGAGTTTAAGAACCCGTGATCTTCTCTAGTCAGTCGTATCTGAAATAGGAAGTTCTACAGTGAAGCAGACGCCGTTATCGGTGTTGTGCACCTCAAGTTTGCCTTTGTGCTGCTGTTCGATGATGATCTTGCACATATACAGTCCTAGGCCGGTACCGTTCTTCTTGTCTTTGGTCGAAAAGTAGGGGTCAAAGATATGCTCCATTACCTCCTCTTTTATCCCGCCACCGTTATCACAGACTTCGGCTTTGACGGACTCCTTAGACTGTGTTATGTTGATTGTAAGGGTAGGGTTAAGGGTCTTTCTTTCGATGAAGTTGTCTTCGGCATTCTTGATCAGGTTAAGCATGACCTGCATGACTTCATTGCTGTGTACAGGAATACAGGTGTCTGTATTATAGGATTTAATGACCTTCACTTGATTCTTTTTCAGGGAGACATCTATGATGTGAAGGGCACGATCTACGGGTTCGCTCAGTATGATCTCTTTTTTGACCTTCTCGGGTTTGTAAAGGGTTCTGAAGTCATCGATGGTTCCGGATAGGGATTGTAAAAGGTTTTCTATCTCATCCATTTTTTGATGGATATAGTCACTGCTTTTTTGACTGATCTCCTCTTCATCGGCAAGGGCAAGTGTCATTCTCACATTGCTTGATATGACCCCGATCGAACTCAGCGGCTGCCGCCACTGGTGCGCGATCATACTGAGCAGTTCTCCCATCTGAGCCATACGTGACTGTTTGATGATATGGGCTGACTGTTCTTTCACTTTCGTATCAAGCTCATTTACGAGTTTTTTGTACAGGGTGTTGGCAGACTCAAGCCTCTCGTTGAGTACTTTGCGTTCAGAGATATCTCTCCATGAGACATGTATGGTTGGCTTGTTGTTTATAACAAGGGATGTCAACAGTATCTCTGACCAAAACTCTTCCCCGTCCATACGGCTGTGGACCCATTCGAAATGGTTGTAGCCTTGCGCCAAACAGATACGCATCATCTCTTCGGCTTTTTGATACGAGCTGGAGCCGTCCGGCTGAAATTCAGGAGAGAGCTGGGAGGGATGCATCATTAAGAACTCTTCTTTGCCCGATGCGCGCATCATCTTGACAACGGCTTGATTACAAGCAATAAACCTGCCATCTTGGAGTAAGAGCATCCCATCAGATGAATATTCAAAAATAGTCTCGAAGGCCTCTTTCTGTTCAGTAAGTTCATTTTCGATAGATTTCAGTTCGGTGACATCCTGCACGGTTCCGATCATCCGTTCGGGCTTGCCTTCGGCATCGTAGATGGCATGGCCGATCTCATGAACGATCTTCTCGGTGTTGTCGGGCAGCACGATTCGGTGGAAGATATCATATTTGCTCATGTGCTCTACTGCGTACTGGGTTTCATCGTGGACCTGTTGCCTGTCATCAGGATGGATGGTTTCCAGGAAAAGCTCATAAGTCGCGGCAAACTCCTGCGGAGTATAGCCGAAGATCTTATAGATCTCATCTGACCAGAAGAGGATGTTATTTCGGATGTCCCAATCCCAGTGGCCGACCTTTGCAATACTCTGCGCATCGATAAGATGCAGGGTGGACTTTTTCAGTTCTTCTTCAAGTTTGTGCTCTGATGTAAGGTCTCTTGATATACCGACCATTCCAATGAGCTGGCCGCTGGTATCTATCAGGGGAGACTTTTGAGACAAGAGATAGAGTCTTCTGCCGTCGGCATGCGTTACCCACTCGTAATTAGAGTTGCTCTGCAGGCTTTGCATAACGATCGTATCGTTGGTTCTGAAGATGTCGGCATGTTCTTTGTCAAAGAGTTCATAATCTGTCTTGCCGATGATAAAGTCTATCGGAAGACCCAAAAAGTTGCTAAAAGCCTGGTTGCATCCTGTGTAGCGAAGGTCGGTATCTTTGTAAAAAAGAAAGTCGGAGATGGAATTGGTGACATTAATCAGCAGTTGGTGCTGTTGATCGAGTCTCTCCCGAAGAGAGGTATTTGTGTTTTTGAGGGTCAGGTTCGTCGTGACCTCTTCCGTACGGTCGAAGTCTATTCCTCTGTAGCCGCAAAAGAGACCCTCCTCATCGTAGAAGGGCTTTCCGCTTGTCTCTGTATACACTTCATGGCCGTCTTTATGCAGACAGATGTTGAGCAGTTTTGAAAAGGGTACCTGCTTGGAAGCAATCTCGCCAAAGATCTTGCCCACCCTTTCAGCTTCGGATGCACTCATGAAATCAAAAGGTGTCTTGCCTATGATCTCTTCAGGCTGATAGCCCAATACGGAAAACACCTGTTCACTTGCATTGGTGTAGACACCGTTCTGGTCTACTTCCCAGACCCACTCATAGGTGTTGTCGATAATTGTACTGAAACGATCGATCTTGGATGAATCCGTTTTATGTACAGAGTCAAGTACGCTGTCGCCGGTTTGCAGCTTTTCTAGATCGAAAGTACGCATCCACATCCCATGAGATTTATTTAGTGAAACTATTCTAACATAATTATTTTTTATATACTATCCGGAATTGGCGATAATGTGACATAAGAACGATCTGCTTGATTCATAATGTAAAAGCTAAAGGCGGCCGTAGGCCTTACTTGCGATATAATCGTTTATGTAAATATATTTAAATCTGGAGGACTTATGGTCTACGATTTTTGGAAAGAGTATGAAGAGCTGCTCTCCTACGAACAAGCGTCTCTTTTGGATTATAGATTGGACAATATAGCGATCAAGCTAAATGACTTTTTTCAAAAACTGATCATAGGCAATATAAAGAAGGGCGATATAAGGTTTTACCTTGCCGGGTCCTGTCTGAAAGCGGATACTTTTAGAGATCTGGATATGTTCTTTCCTTCCAATGAAGATCGCGAACTTATGCATGGTGCTATGAATCAGGACTACTTCGAGTATGAGAACAATTCGTATACCTATAGCTATAAGAATGATATCTACCAGCTTGTCTTCAGGGAAAGGTTTGAAAATGCCTCCCTGTCTGTGCTTGTAGACGGGTTTGATTTTGATTCCACAAAGATAGCCTTTGAATGTAACTACAACACAAAGAAGAGACTCTTTAGCATTGTAAGATGCGATATGAGAACAGAGTTTGTCAACTATATCAATACACGGGTAAACCATCTTTCTAAAGTCAGTGTCAACCCTTTCGTATCACTTCAAAGGGCCATCTACTTTTTGAAACGGGGAGATGATGTGCCCTATGAGGTCTTTTTGCAAGTGTGCTCAAAGATTGCTGATCTAAGAATAGAGAAGACGGAGGATGTGTCTGTTCACTTTAAGAACCTGCAGGGCAATCCAAATAAATTAAGAAATATCAAAGAGGCGATCACACACTATATCGATGAACATAAAGACAACCGTGATTGAGAAGGCGTAAGAATGGAAGGTTGTTGACCTTTATTTGATACTTATGCATTTAAGTTCAAAAAAAACAATATGCTGGATGCGCTAAAATAAGAAAAATTCAATCAGTTTTCGTAAGCTGGGTTGATAGTTGTAGTTTTGGGAGTTTTTGGATTGGTTGCGGAAACAGGATTTGAACCTGTGACCTTCGGGTTATGAGCCCGACGAGCTACCGAACTGCTCTATTCCGCGGTATTTTGTTGCTTGGGTCGAAGTATAGGGAGTCTGGGACTGTTTGTCAAGCTGATATCACCTGAATTCTATAAGTTGTACACAATTAGTCTATTTGTTTAGGAATTGGTTATAATCACACAAAAAAAAAGAATGCCAATGAATCCGATACAACGTGTAAAAGAAGCGATAGAAGAGATCAAAAAAGGAAAGATGGTCATCATGATGGATGACGAGGACAGAGAAAATGAAGGTGATCTGGTCTATGCCTCTACTTTTTCGACACCTGAACATGTGAACTTTATGGCAACACATGCCAAAGGGCTTATCTGTGTTGCCATCTCCAATGATATCGCTGCACGTTTGGAGCTCAGCCCTATGGTCAGCTCCAACACTTCTATGCATGAGACAGCGTTTACCGTCTCTGTCGATGCGACAGAAGCGGTCACGGGTATCTCAGCGGCCGAACGGGATATGACGATCAAGATCCTTGCCAACCCGCTGAGCCGTCCGGGCGAACTGGTAAAACCGGGTCATATCTTTCCTTTGATCGCAAAAGAGGGCGGTACGCTGATTCGTACGGGACATACAGAAGGCTCAGTAGACCTGTGCCGTTTGGCAGGTCTTTCAGAGTCATCTGTTATCTGTGAGATCATGAAAGACGACGGAACGATGGCCAGACGTGACGATCTTGAGATCTTTGCAAAGAAACATGACCAGAAGATCGTCTATATCTCGGATATCGTCGAATACAG
>JBFEYG010000042.1:0-12725 GCA_041562275.1 Sulfurimonadaceae bacterium
CGCAAGTATGCTGATATACAAAAGGTTGTAGACTACCTTGATGCTCTGCAAAACGATGTCATACGCCACGTCCGTGATTTTTTAAGCAAACCGGATGAGATGGCTGCATTGCCTCCGTTTATGCAGGAGTTTTACGCTCCCTCATTTACCCGGTACCAAGTCAATCTCTTTATCACAAACGATGTGGAAGACGGAGCACCGGTCATCTTTGAGGACAATCCTATCCACCAGAACCTTATCGGAAAGATCGAGCATGTCTCTCAGGTCGGAACCCTGGTCACCGACTTCAGCATGATCAAACCCGGTGCCCTCCACAAGGCCAATGGCGGGTATCTTATGATCGATGCACGTAAACTTCTTATGCAGCCTTTTGCCTACGAAGAGCTCAAACGGGTACTGCGTTCCAAAGAGATCCGCATCGAGACCCTGGCCCAGCAGTACTCGTTGATCAGTACGACCTCGCTTGAGCCGGAACCCATTCCCGTTGATGTCAAAGTCGTCCTTGTAGGTGAACGTATCTTCTACTATCTGCTGCATCAGTATGACCCGGATTTTCAAGAGCTCTTCAAGGTCAATGCTGATTTCGAAGACGAGATCGTGCGCAGCGATGAGAACCATCAGCTCTATGCGCAGATGATCGGCACCATAGCCAAACGTCATGAGCTGCTTCCGCTTACAGCTGAAGCCGTCGCCAGGGTTATCGAGCAGAGTTCACGTGAAGTCTCGCACGCCTTGAAGTTTTCCACCCATCTTCGAACACTCTCCGACCTGCTGAAAGAAGCCGACTACTGGTCACGAAAAGAGGACAGCAGCGCTATCGGCAAGCAAGATGTAGACAAGGTCCTTCAAGCCCGAACAGAGCGCCAAAACCGCATACAGCTGAAACTCTATGAGCAGATCGACGAAGGTACGATCATGATCAATGTCAGCGGAAGTGCCGTCGGACAGATCAATGCCCTCTCCTACCTCTCACTGGGAGGCTATAACTTCGGTCTTGCCTCACGTATAACGGCACGTACACGCATAGGCAAAGGCGAGGTCATCGACATCGAACGCAAGGCCGAACTCAGCGGACCGATACATTCAAAAGGGGTGATGATACTTAGCTCCTACCTCGGATCGACCTATGCCAAAGACCTTCCGCTCAGCCTGTCGGCATCGCTTGTCTTTGAGCAGTCTTACGGAAAGGTTGAGGGCGACAGCGCCTCGTCGACTGAGCTTTACGCCATACTCTCGTCTCTTTCAGACCTGCCGATAAAACAGAACATCGCCGTGACCGGTTCGGTCAACCAGTTCGGCGAGATACAGCCCATAGGCGGTGTCAATGAGAAGATAGAAGGATTTTTTGATATCTGTATGCGCAAAGATCCCGAAGCTTTTTATGCTGTCATGATCCCCGAAGCCAATGTCAAACATCTTATGCTCAAAGAAGAGCTCCTGCGTGCCGTTAAAAAAGAGAAGTTTGCGATCTACTCTGTCAAGACGATCGATGAGGGGATATCGATCCTAACCGGTGTTGAAGCAGGAAAAGCCGACGATAAAGGCGACTTCCCTGCCGAGTCTGTAAACGGAAAAGTCATAGCCCGCCTGCAGGAGCTTTCCGAGATCGTCAGGAAGTTCAATCATCCTAAACAAGAGAAGAACAAGGAAGAGGATTAGGGCTAAAAAGGTGCTTGCTTCTATCGGCTAAGATCGCGCAGCCGATTATAAAGAGATCTCTCTTCATCGCTTAGGTTTTCGGGTATATGGACACTAAGACGAAGATAAAGATCACCTCTTTTCATCTCGCCAAAATGGGGCAGGCCCTTGCCGCCTATACGCAAGACAGCATTGGGTTGAGTCCCTTGCGGAACAGTGACCTTCACAGGTTTCTGCAGTGTCGGCACCTCTATCTCTGTACCAAGGACAGCATCGGTCAATTCAATATCCATCGCATGCCATAAATCGGCTCCGGCACGTTTAAAACGTGCGTCATAGGCAGTTCTGACCACTACCAGAAGGTCTCCGGCCGTACCTTCGGGAGTCGGGCTGGGTCTGCCATGAGCAGGGATACGTAACACCATCCCCTCTTCGGCTCCGACAGGTATTTTCACACTCAAGATCTCAGGCTCGTCTACCATACCTGGACCATGACATTTCTCACAGGGGGTATCGATGAACTTGCCTCTTCCTCCACACTCATGACAGGGTCTTATCTCCTGATAGGAGACATTGCCCTCCTGCCTTGTGTTGATAAGGTTTCCTGTTCCGTTGCACGCCTTGCAGACACGCGGTTCACTCCCCGAAGCTGCACCGCTGCCCTTGCACTCGGGACAGCTTCGGGGATGACTGATACGAACCTCTTCCTCGCCTCCGGTGATGATCTTCTCTAGCGGTACGACGACCTGGACCCTTATGTCATCCCCTCTGGGCGGACCGCGGTGTCCCCGTTTGAAAAAACCGTCAAAGATACCGCCTCCGAAACCGCCCAAGTCAAAACCGAAACCGCCTGAACCGCCGAATATCTCATCAAAGTTGATGCCGCTGTACAAGTCTTCTTGTGAAAAACCTGAGACACCGGCAAAGCCTCTGTTGTCATACTCCTCACGTTTTTTGGGATCAGAAAGGACGGCATACGCCTCTGCTATCTCTTTAAACTTCTCTTCTGCGTCAGGCTCTTTGTTCCTGTCAGGATGGTATTTTAATGCCAGTTTACGAAAAGTGTTCTTGATCTCTTTCTGATCAGCATCTTTAGCGACGCCAAGTACTTCATAGTAGTCACGTTTGTGTGCCGTTTCGATGACTCAGCCTTTAATTTGATTCGTGGTAATCTGCATCGACGACCCGTTCATACGGGGCATTCTCATCTTTTGGTTCAGCTCCCTGTGCCGTCGCTGCATCCGCAGTACCCTGCCCTTGAGAATAGATAGCGCTTCCCGCCTGCTTCATCAGCTCTTTAAGAGCCTCGGCCCGTTCAGTCGCTGATTCGGTCTCACTGTTTTGTACAGCTTCTTTTGCTTCTTTCAGCTTGACTTCTATCTTGCCACGCAGTACCGGATCGAGTTTATCACCATAGTCTGCCAGCAGCCTCTCGGCCTCATAACAGATGGCATCCGCGCTGTTAAGCTTGTCTGCCTTCTCTTTTCTCTGCTTGTCTTCATCGGCATACTTCTCCGCTTCTTGGACCATCTTCTCTTTTTCTTCATTGGAAAGCCGGGTAGAAGCAGTGATCTTGATGGACTGGCTTTTGCCGGTTGCCACATCTTTTGCGGTCACGTTGAGTATGCCGCTGGCATCGATATCAAAGGTGACATCTATCTTAGGCACACCGCGGGGAGCAGGGACAATTCCGTCAAGGTTGAACTCACCCAGTGAGGTGTTGTCGGCTGCCATCGGCCGTTCACCTTGAACAACATGCACCGTCACACTGGTCTGCATATCTGCCGCCGTCGTGAAGGTTTCCGTATGTTTGACCGGAATCGGTGAGTTCCTGCCGATCAAAGGAGCAACCACACCGCCTAAAGTCTCGACGCCAAGGCTCAGCGGGGTGACATCGACAAGGACGATATCGCCGACTTCACCGGAAAGCACTCCCGCCTGTATGGCTGCGCCGCTCGCGACACACTCCATCGGATCGACCCCGCCTTCGGCTTTTTTCCCAAGAAGCTTCTCAAAATATTCACGCACGACAGGCATACGCGTAGGTCCTCCGACAAAGACAATACGGTCAACGGCTCCGCCGATACTTGCATCACTTACAGCCTGCTCGATCGGCTGCTTGCAGCGTTCGATGACCGGATGGACAAGACGCTCAAGGTCTGTGCGCGTCAGGTCGATATCAAGATGTTTGTCCGCCGAGATATAGGGCAGACTGATATGCGTTGTCGTGCTGGTTGTCAGTTCGATCTTCGCCATCTCTGCCGCTTCCATCAGCCTGGCCGATGCTTTGGTGTCTGTGGTGATATCGATGCCTGAGTGTGCCTTGAACTTTTCAGCCAGGTTGTCAAAGATAGCCTGGTTCATATCCGTTCCGCCCAGCTGGGTGTCACCGCTTGTCGCCTTGACTTCAAAGACCCCGTTTCCAAACTCCATGATCGTCACATCCAGGGTTCCTCCGCCAAAATCGATGACAGCGATCTTCAGATCCTCGCCGCTTCGATCAAGACCGTACGCCAGTGCCGCAGCCGTAGGCTCATTGACAAGCCTCACCACTTCAAGACCTGCGATCTTACAGGCATCTTTTGTCGCACTTCGCTGGTTGTCATCAAAATAAGCCGGTACCGTGACAACGGCTTTTTCTACCTTTTCTCCCAGATACGCTTCCGCATCGTTCTTGATCTTTTGAAGCAAAAAGGCGGAGAGTTGTTCAGGTGTGAACTCCTTATCTCTTAACTTTATCGTTTCGCGTTTTCCCATCTTTCGCTTAAAGGCACTTGCCGTACCTTCGGGGTTCTCTGCCGCCTGCCTACGGGCAGGCTCGCCTACAAGCTTGTTCCCATCTGCGGTAATAGCAACATAACTTGGAAAGGCCTTTCCACTGAGACTGATCCCCTCCGTACTCGGGATGATAACCGGTTTTCCGCCGCGCAGTACTGCTGCTGCAGAGTTTGACGTCCCAAGATCTATTCCAATGATTGCCATGATATATCCTTTTAATATTTTAGATTACAGTGCTACCGCCAAGATCATACCGCGGCGGTAGAGATAAATACGTTTTTTTCCAAATCCTTTTACCGCATTTCTAAAGTCATCCACGTCCTTTATCTCTTCATCCTCAACCTGGATGACGACATCGCCTTTGAGTATTCCTCTCTGTTCAGCGTCACTCTTTGCTTTTACCTCAGAGACATACACACCTTGGATATTAGAGGGAAGGCCTATCGTATTTCTGACTTGCGGTGTTACCGGTTCTACTTGCATCCCCTCATACTCATATCCGTTAGCACTTGCACTGCCCTTGCCTGTCGGACCTTGAAGTTTGACACTCTCCTCATATACCGTCTTGTTGCGTATAAACTTGATCTTGACCATAGTCCCCGGTGACATGGAACCGATAATGTTTCGAAGAGCATTGGATGACTCTATCTCTTTGCCGTTGACGGCGATAATAAGATCACCGCGTTTCAACCCCATCTTCTCCGCCGGGGTCCCTTTTTCAACTGTCGTGACAAGGGCTCCGAACTTCTTGCCGTAAAAACTGCTGAGTTCGTCACTGATATCCGAGATACCTACACCCAGATAGGCACGGGTGAACTTGCCCTCGTCGATGATGGCCTTGCCTATGTTCTCCACCATGTTCGAAGGAATGGCAAAACCGATACCGACATTTCCTCCGCTTCGGCTGATGATAGCGCTGTTGATACCGATGAGATACCCTGCAGAGTTGACCAGAGCCCCTCCCGAGTTACCCGGGTTGATCGAAGCATCGGTCTGAATGAAGTTCTCATACTCCACAATTCCCACGGATGAGCGTCCCGTTGCAGAGACGATACCCTGTGTAATGGTCTCGCCCACACCAAAGGGGTTCCCAAGGGCAAAGACGACATCCCCGATCTTCACCTTGTCCGAGTCATAAAAGGTGATCGCATTAAGACCTTTGACATCGATCTTGATGACAGCAAGATCACTTTTCGCATCCGTTCCTATCAGTTCGGCATCGTACTCTTTCTTCTTTCCGAAAATCGAGACCTTGATCTTGTCCGCACCTTCGACGACATGGTTGTTCGTCACGATATAACCGTCTTCCGAGATGATCACACCTGAACCCAATGATCTTTGAATACGATCCTGAGGTATATTAAGACCCGGATCGCCAAAGCCCTTGAAGAACTCTCTGAATACGGGATCATCAAAAAAAGGGTTGGCAAACCCACCCCTGCTGATCTTGACATTTTTTTCCGTTGAGATATTGACCACAGAGCTGCGGATATCTTCAAGTACATTATTATAAGAGAGCAGATAATCTTTGTGCGTCGGGTTTTTTCGCTGCATCTGAGCATCTGCATGTTTGAACTTCACCTGCTTATCCAGCAGTCCGGCATTAAGCAGTGATAAGAAAACTATACATACAACCATCAATTTTTTCATCATGAATCCTTTGTATCTAGACTTTTAAATCAATCCTGCATCTCATAAAGAAGTCTGGAAGATGCAGGCGCTTAATTTTACTAAATCGAAAATAAAGGTATATTTAACCTATACCCTACCTATGACTCGCTCTTGATCTCTATTTTCTTCGTCTCTTTTTTCGGCAGCATCTTTCGCGGGATAGTAACGCTCAAGACCCCGTTTTTGTAGCTTGAAGTGATCTTCTCCGTGTCCGAATCATCCGGAAGATCAAGGATGCGCTGGAATGAACCGTAGCTGCGTTCGATCCGGTAGAAGTCTTTCTCTTTCTCTTCTTTCTCCTGCCGTTTTTCCCCTTTGACCTTCAGCGTGTTGTTGGTGAACTCTATGCTGATATCACTGACATCCATGCCCGGAAGTTCGATCTTCACACTGTAGGCCTTGTCATCCGAAGCAATGTCAAGCGAAGGCTTGAACCAATCTGCTTTAAACAGTGATGTTCCCGTACCAAAACCTTTTTTCAGCGAATGGAAAAGACGGTCAAATTCCGTATGCAGATCATGTAAAGAAGCCGGAAACTCTGCTCTGTGCTCTTCATGACGGACAGGTACGATCTTCCCGCTCTCCTCTTCCTCTTTTTTAAACCAGTTCCATGGTGCTAATTTTGAAAAGTCCATAATAAACTCCTTTGAATAGTTTTGCGTATAACACAATCATACTCCTCGGTTATTGTAATTACTCTTAAAGGCGTAGCATTAAACATTTTTCATTTTACATCGGTGACCCGAAAATAAAGAGGCACGCTCAATAAACCTGCAATACTGCACTTTCCGGTGTCTTTCAACATCTTCTTAGGTATAATCAAAACATATATAAGTATGTTTAAGAAAGAAAACCTATAATTATACAACTCAATATAAATGGCCTATTATTTTGCATAACATGAACTCTTCACACCGTATTTTGATGATCCTGCTGAGCCTTATCGGGTTTATCACTATGGTGTTTTTATATATGGGCCATTTCCATTACACCTTCTTGCTCAAGACCATCGTAGGCGAAGAACAAAGGATCTCTTCAAAGATCTATACCAACACCTTCAATCAGATCACCAAGCATTATGACTCCATTGCAAACAACATCCTGCTTAACCAGGAGATCATCGATGCATTCGAGAGGGGAGACCGAAAGAAGCTTTACAGCCTGACAAAACCGATCTATGAGGAACTCCTCACTGAAAACCCCTATCTGTATATCATGCACTTTCACACCAAAGACTCAAAAAGTTTTTTACGTCTTCACAAACCAAATAAATATGGTGATGACCTCAGCAGCTTTCGCCATATTATCAACAACGTCAACCGTCTAAAGATCAAACAGACCGGTATGGAAGTTGGACGATACGGCATCTCCTACAGGACAGCCCTGCCTGTGTTTAATAAAAACGGCGAGCATATGGGCTCCTTTGAACTGGGCATCGACATCAACTATATCTTCAAGCTTTTTAACGAGGCTTACGGGTTTGACAGTATCTTGCTTTTGAAAAAAAACATCTTTCAGACGATCTACGAGAACAACAAAGAACTCAATAATCGGCAGTTTTCCGACGAATACTTTCTAGTCACACCCGACGCAGACCTCCTGGATGACAATTCGTCCACGACACTCGAGCACCTGAATGCCTCCATACTCGAATCAAAGTACTCACTTATCGAAAATGAGAACCAGACCAATCTTGTCTTTGTCGTCACAAAACTCAATAGTGTCATAGACGAGGAGATCGGAGAGATCCTCTTTATTAAAAACCTTAATTTTTATACCGACCAGGCGAAGATCATACGCAACATAACGATTGCGCTTGGCCTGTCCCTGATCATCCTCTCTTTTTATTTTTTACGCAGGATCTTCAAGGACTTTACAAGTACACTGTATGCCTATCAGAACAAGATCGAGATCAAAAACCGCTCCCTCTCCAAACTGATCAATATTGACCACCTCACCAAAGTCAACAACAGAAAGTCGATCGAGACGATCCTGCGAAAAGAGTTCAACAGAGCGAAACGTTACAAACATCCCTTATCCCTCATCCTCCTCGATATTGATGATTTTAAAAAGATCAATGACAATCATGGCCACAACATGGGAGACAAGGTCTTAAAAGAGTTTGCCAAAATCGTCTCATCGACGGTAAGAGAGTCCGATTTTATTGGAAGATGGGGTGGAGAAGAGTTTATCCTGGTAGCAACGGAAACAGATCTGAAGGATGCCACACATCTGGCTGAAAAGATCAGAAAAGAAGTGTCGAAGTTTTCATTTTCCAGTTTGGAAAAAGTAAGCTGCAGTATCGGTATCGCCCAACTGAAAGATCAAGAGAATGCTGACATCTTTGTCAACCAAGCCGACCTTGCTATGTATGACGCTAAAAACAGCGGAAAAGACAGGATCACTCTCTATCAAGGTTAAACTAAAGCGCAAAGCTTCATCCTGCCCACGTCCTTTATCAGACGATCACACCTCTTTGTAGAAAGCGATATATTCGATGACATCTCCGCTTGTATCAAGGACAGGATTAATCATGACATCGACCCGACAGTTCTGTGCTGTCTTGGTTTTGAGGTTCAGAGTCCCGTGCCACTTCTGTGGTTCCTGCGCCCTCTGGCACAGATCATCGAAGACGACAGCCGGCATATCCGAAGCGCACACCATAGCATAAGGCTGTGATATAAGCTCATCATAGTCGTAACTTAAAAGTTCGCAAAACTTCTCACTCACATGGCAAAAAGTTCCTTCCGTGTCTACGATAGAGGCGATATCATTGTGATCTAGGGTCTGTATATGTTCACGCAGAAGTCTTTCCAGCTGAGAGACATCATGGGCTTTATGCCGCAACTGCGACCACAGATCGACTTTGAGGACAAACTGCTCGGCATTAAACGGCTTTTGAATAAAATCAGATGCCCCTCCTTTGAGTACACGGCTGATGAGTTCAGGATCGTTCGTGCCGGAGAGGATCAGAACAGGAGTCGACACATGCAAAGGATCCTCTTTGATGATCTCAAGCAGCTGGGTCCCATGCATATCAGGAAGTTCCAAATCAAGCAAGATAATATCAATGGACTCTTTTTCTAATGTTTCCATAGCATCCTTCGCCGACTTTGCCTGGAAGATGGTATAGCTTCTGGCTTTGAGTATCATATCGACCTGCTTTAGCAACAGAGAAGAGTCATCGATGACAAGGATATTGAAGTCTATGTTTTCAAGGATCTTCTGCATCGTAACATTTATCTTGTGCACCGACTTGACGAGTTTTTCATCTTTGACGATGTAATCCAGTACGCCCAGTTTAAAAAGCGTAGCACGCACTTCACTATCCTGCTCGGATGTCAAGATGATGATCTTCGCTTCACTGTGTCGGATTATTGAGAAAAAAAGTTCTTCTCCGTATGCATCCGGAAGGTTAAGGTCAAGGATGATAAAAGCATATCTCTTCTCAGAGATAAGCGCTAGAGCCTCGTCAAGTCTCATCGCCTGATCACAACGGTGACCAAGTTTTTCAAGCTCCGCCTTGATGGCATCATTTACAAATTTCGAATCCTCGACAATGAGAATATCATACAAGGCATTTTCTTTCACAGGCAAGGTTTTACGGTAACGATTCAATGTCTTAATCTGCATAGCAGCCCCCATAATACAATGAAAAAAAACAAATATTTTTAAGTAAAAAACCCATGTAAAACCTTTCTTACAGATATGATCTAATAATTAATGTTAAACTTTACTCATATATATTAGCGAAATTTTCTTTCAATTATGAGAAAACAGCTTTGGTCTCTGCAAAAAACATATAAATACATTATAGGAAGGAGAGCGATATTTGCTTTATAAACCGCCCGCTATCAAACATTAGTTATAATCACGAATATTTAGGGTAATTACAAATATTCAAATGCTGCAATACAATAATCGTAGGGTATTTTATTGCAGGTTTGATAGACAAGGAGACGCGTGCTAAGCATTGCTTCGTTTATACAACTGCTAAAAGAGTCTTTCAGAGACCTGCTTCCCATCATACTGGTCGTACTGTTCTTCCAACTGGCTATTATCCAGGTCATTCCGGACAACTGGCTGAGTGTCGCCACCGGTCTTGCCATAGTCGGCCTTGGCCTTGCCGTCTTTCTGCTGGGTCTTGAGGTCGGTGTCTTTCCCGTCGGTGAGGGTCTTGCCAGTGAGTTTGCCCACAAAGGTTCTACGGGATGGATCATCCTCTTTGCCTTCATGATCGGTTTTGGTACCACGGTTGCCGAACCCGCACTTGTCGTCATCGCACACAAGGCCGCAAGTATCAGCTGCGGACGCATCGATGCCCTTGTGCTTAGGATGGTGGTCGCATTTTCCGTCGGTTTTGCTATCGTCCTTGGGGTCTACAGGATCATCAAGGGCCACCCTATCCACTACTACATCATCACCGGATATATCCTTGTCGTTGCCGCCACCGCTTTTTCTCCCCAGGAGATCGTCGGACTTGCCTACGATCTGGGAGGCGTCACGACCTCGACCGTCACTGTTCCGCTTGTGGCTGCTCTGGGAATTGGGCTTGCCTCTACGATAAAAGGCAGAAATCCTGTCCTGGACGGATTTGGCCTCATCGCCTTTGCCTCGCTGACACCGATGATATTCGTACAGTTCTACGGTATCTTTGTGTATGAGTTTATGGATGCCGTTCAGGTCGCAGTACCTGTTGCCGAAGTATGCGATCCTGCTATGGTCAGTTTTGATCCTCTGACTCTGCTCAAAGGATTTGCAGGCGTCATAGGAGATGTAGCACCGATCCTGGCTGTCATACTCTTCTTCCAGTATGCGGTACTGAAAAAGCCGATCGACAACCTGAAAGAAGTACTTATCGGCTTTGCCCTTGTCATCATCGGTCTGGATGCCTTTATCATCGGTCTTGAGATGGGTCTGTTTCCTCTAGGCGAAACGATGGCTTCTGCTTTGACGCAAAACGACAGCCGTTTCATCATCTACTCCTTTGCCTTTGCCATCGGATTCTCTACGACGATGGCCGAGCCATCCCTAACGGCTATCGCCAAAAAAGCAAGAGAGATCAGTGACGGCAAAATAAACGACTTTGTTCTTCGTATGTTTGTCGCCTTCGGTGTGGCTATCGGTATAGCCCTTGGGTCCTACCGCATCGTAAATGGCGGCGAGATCGTCTACTATATCATGGTCGGATACATGTTTGTCATCGCGCTGACCTTCATCGCACCCAAATACATCATCCCTGTCGCGTATGACAGCGGCGGGGTCACGACCTCGACCGTCACCGTACCGCTCGTTGCTGCACTCGGACTCGGGCTTGCGACCAACATCCCCGACCGTGATCCTCTTATCGACGGTTTCGGTCTTATCGCATTTGCCTCCCTCTTTCCGATGCTCACCGTCATGCTCTACGGGGTCATAACCGAGAAGATGGGTGTCAAAGGCAGACGTGAACTCCAAGCGATCCATATGGATGAACTTCAGCATGCACTTGAGCATGCCGAGGACATGGGTCTTTCTACGGTCAATATCCAGGGAACAGACAAGCGTCACTCCTATAAAGTCCAGTTCTCAGCCGTACATGTCATCGTACCCCATGACAAAGAAGAAGCCGCTCTTCTTGCTGCAAAAGAAGCCGGTGCACGCGGTGTTACCATCATGAAGTCCCACGGCATGGGTCTTGAGGAGATGGACAACTTCTACAACCGCCTTCACAGCGACTCGACGGACTCCAACCTTATGTTCATCACCCCGACAAAGAATGTCGACGGTATTATCCGAAAAGTCCTGCATGATCTTGATATCACCGGCGTGGGAGAAGGAATCGCCTACTCCTATCCGATCTCCCATCTTAAAGGGCTGACCCTAAAACTGGGAGACCTCTAGGAGAACCTGCCAGGCTATTGCACTCGATAAGCGCATGCATTTAGATATTCCTTGCCTATTATTAGAAATAGTGATGTATAATAGGAGATCGAAGCGTTTAGGAGCTGACGGTGGACGGGCAATATACTCATACCTTACTGAAAGATTGTGAAGAGACACTGGCCTCTGTTCTTGACATCATCAAAGAGGGTGTATGGGACTGGAATGCCCTCAGCGGCCATGTCACACGAAGTCCCGGCTGGTACCGTATGCTCGGCTACAAGATCGACAGTCTTGCAAAAGATGTCTTCACCTGGGAAAATGTGATCCACCCTGAGGATTATTCCGGGGTTATGCAGCACTTTGAAGCCTACCTGAAAGGGGAAGTCTCTGAATACTCCATCCAGTACCGTTGCAAATGCGCTGACGGCAGCTACCTCTGGATACAGGACTCAGGCAGGATCATCGAACGTACGCCCGAAGGAGAGGTAGCCAGGATGATCGGAGCGCATCTGGATATCAATGCGACAAAGATCGCCCAGGATGAACTGAATACCCAAAACAGACTGCTTAAAAAAGACAATGCCACACTGGAGGCACTTGTTCAAGAGCGTACAGACGAGCTCGAGCACCTCAACATCAAACTGCAAGAACAGCTTACGTACACCCACTACATCGCCAACCATGACAAGCTCACCTCTTTGTGCAACCGCTACATGTTTGACGAGTCTCTTGACAAAGAGATCAAACGGGCAAAACGCTACGCCCATCCTTTA